>NZ_JBMDJI010000057.1:0-20755 GCF_057809115.1 Pseudomonas sp. FG47 | reverse complement strand
GTCGCGATCGGGCGCGCAGCGGCCGCAAAACCTGCAGCCTCGGTCCTCCAGGAAAATCGCGTCGCCTGGTTCGCCAGCAAGCTGGCTCCTACGGGCCCGAGACATGACGCAAGGCCATGGCCGTGACGTCTGCTTGAGAAACAAAAAGGCCGCTCCCGATGGGAGCGGCCTTGTTGTTTCTACCTGCCTACTGGCGCTATCAGCTCAGCAGATTACGCACATTGCCCATGGCTTCATCAGCGAACCCCTGCAGGAACGCCTGGAACCCCGGCAGGGCTTCGGGCCCACCTTCCCATGGCTCGGCCTGGATCGTCCAGGTGGCGCGGCTGCGGCTATCCTCGAGCGCCACCACTTCCATGGCCGCCCATAGGTTGCCGATGTTCAGGCTGGTGTAGATCAGGCTCCAGGTCATGTTCATGGCCTGGTCATCCCGCGAGTTCAACTGCTCGATCACCACGTTGCCATCCTTGAACAGCTTCTTGCGCACCGAACGCACGCCTTGGCCTGTCATCTCGATATGCGCCAAGGCGGGGATGAATACCGGGAAGCCGGCAAAGTTGCCGACGATGTTCCACACACTGGCGGCCGGCGCGGCGATCTCGACGCTGGACACCACCTGGCAGCCTTGGGGGTTGCGGATCAGGGTATCGGGTTTGCATGTTTGCATGTCGTAGTGCTCCTGTTGGGTATGAAAGAATCAGATAAAGCCGATATCGGCCAGGTAGCGGCAGCCGCGGCCAAGCAGCTCGGGGCTTTTGCTGGGGTAGTGGCTCCCCATGCGCAACACGCCGGCACGGGCGTTGTCATGGGCGATGCCGGATATGTCACCAATGTCTTCCTCGAAGCCGTCCAGATAGAAGCCCAGGACGTCATACAGCGCGTTGTCGCGGTCGACACGGCTCAACTGGCGTTGCCACTGCTCGACACTGACCAGCTCGAAGGCATGGCCCTGGGCGCGGAAGGACGCCAGGTAGTCACGCCAACGCAAGGGCTCGGGATTGTGCAGGTTGAACACGCAGTGGCCGCTTTGGTGGCGGCTGCCGTGGAAGGCGATGAACCGGGCCAGGAAGTCCACGGGCATGAGGTCGAAGTCGATCTCAAGACCTGGCACCTGACCCAGTTGCAACGACCCCTTGAGCATCAGCATCAGGCGGTTGCGCTGGGGTTGGCAGGCGCCGGTGCGGCTGTCGAAGGTGATGTTGCCGGGGCGGAACAGGTTGACCCACACCCCCTGTGCGCGAGCGCGACTGAGGATGCGCTCGCCGACCCACTTGCTCAGGTTGTAGCCATTGCGGATGTAGATGGGTGGAGTCGGCGCCGGGTCTGCTTCCAGCACACGCCCGTCATCGCCGACCGCGCTGCAGGCGGACAGGGTCGAGACGAAGTTGAAGATCTTCTTGCGGCGTCCTTCGCACAAGCGCAGGCACTCGAACAGCGGCTCGATGTTGTCGGCCGCGAGCACCTGGTAGTCGAGCACATGGTTGACCTGCGCCGCGTTGTGCAGCAAGGCGCCATAGCCGTTGTCCAGGTAGTCGTAGTCGGCCTGGGCAAGCCCCAGGCGCGGCTTGCGCAGGTCGGCCTCGAACACCCGCACGCGGCCCAGATCCAGGGTGATGTGGTTGTCGTGCAGCGCTTGGGCGAAGCGTTCGGTTGCCGACACCCCGTCGCCACGCCGGACCAGGCAGGCGACTTCGCTGGCCCCCCAGTCCAGCAAGGCCTCGACCAGGTGTACACCGAGGAAGCTGTTGGCCCCGGTGACGATCACCTTGTGCACATCGCCCAGGCGATCCACCGGCAGTACCTGCAGGTCGAGCGCGCGATTGGCATCCTGCTCCAGGCGCACCAACGATGTATTTGTGCCCGCGTCTTCGCCATCGAGCAGCGCTCCCAGGCGTTGCAGGGTTGGCTGCTCGATAAACCGGTTGATTGCCACGCCCTGGCCGAACTGCTGGCGAACCTCCAGCAACAAGCGCGACAGCAGGATCGAGTGGCCGCCGAGGTTGAAGAAGCTGTCGTCGCAGGAGATATCCGTCTCTGGCAACTCCAGCAGCGTGCTCCACAGGCCAGCCAGGCGCTGCTCGGTCGCCGTCCGTGGCGCCAGGCGCTGGCTGCTTGGCAGTGCCAAGGGGCGAAGTGCCAGGCTCTGGCGGTCGACCTTGCCATTGGCGGTGTATGGCATTTGCTCCAGCACCTGGTAGAACATCGGGCGCATGTAGTCGGGCAACTGCTGTTCGGCGTGTTCGCGCAAGCGCTGCGCGGCAGCGTCGCACTCGGGGTGGGCGACGAACGCCAGAACCCGACGCTGGGCGTCGATCACCACCGCCACCTGAGCGTACAGGCGGCTATCGCGCAGACAGTGCTCGATCTCCTCGGGCTCGACGCGGAAGCCGCGGATCTTCACCTGGTTGTCGCGCCGCCCGCATATCTCGATGCCGTGTTCGCCCCACTTGCCGATATCGCCCGTGCGATAGGCGCGCAACCGACGGCCGTCGGGCAGCTCGAGCTCGACGAAGCGCTCGGCGCTCAGGCTGGGGTTGTTCAGGTAGCCGAGGCCGACACCAGGACCGCTGATATACAGCTCGCCGGGGGTCTGCTCGAGCACTGGCCGCAGCTCGGGGTCGAGGAGCAGCACCTGGGTGTTGGCGATGGGCACCCCAAGATTACGGTTGCTGTCGCCACTGGCGAATACCCGGGTGGTCGCCAGCACTGTCGTCTCGGTCGGCCCATAGATGTTGTGCAACCGGCACTGCCCGGATAACCGTGCGATGACTTCGGGCTCGCAGACATCGCCCCCGGTAATCAGGTGACGCAGGCCTAGGTGCGCATCGCGCGGCAGGATGCTCAACAGAGCCGGTGGCAGGAAGGCATGAGTGATTTCCTGGCTGTGGATAAGCTGCAGCAGGCGCTGTGGGTCGCGCCGTTGATCTTCGCTGGGCAGCACCAGTTCGGCGGCACAGGCGAAGGTCGGCAGGATGTCCAGCAGGGAGGCATCGAAGCCGATGGTGGAGAATTGCAGGACCCGGGCCTGGCTATCCAACGCCACATGCTCCTGGTACCAGGCCATGAAATGCGTCAGGTTGCGCTGGCTGAGCAGCACGCCCTTGGGCTGGCCGGTGGTGCCGGAGGTATAGATCGCCACGCAAGGGTGATCGGGCGGTGTATCGCGCACCGCCAGGCTGGGTAACTCGGATTGTGTGGCGTCAACCAGGTTACGCACATCCAGTTGCAAGATATCCACAGGCTGCTGGCCATCGTGAAGCAGTACGCAGGCACCGGCATCGGCAAGGATGCGCTGCCGCCGCTCGGCTGGTGTGGTCGGGTCCAGTGGCAGGTAGATGGCGGCGCTGCCCAGCACCGCCAGCAGGCTGGCGTAAAGCGCGGGCGACTTGTCCATGCACACGGCGACCACCGGCGCATTTACCCCACATGGCAGTAGCGGCAGCAGGGCGCGCTGGATACCCAACGCCCGTGCATGCAGTTGCCGGTAGCTGTAGCGCTGGCCGTCCTGGTTCAGCGCCGGACGATGTGCTTGTTGCCATAAGCTGCGTTGCAACTGCTCGACCAGGCCGGTCTCGGCGCTTTCCAAGAGGTCGGCCCGCAGCGTGCGGTTGAACGGATGGCGGTAGGCCAGGGCTTCGAGCCAGTCCAGGCCATGTTCGCGTTCCTGCTCGCCGGGGGTGACCGTAGGAGCCTCTTGCAGGTATTGCGGATTGCGGGCGAAACGGGTGATGTGCAGCGCGAGCTGTTCGACCAAGGCCTGCTGCGCAGCCTCACGCAGTTGCTGGCCGTTGCCAGAGGTCGGGGAGGCCACCGGCATGCGACCAATCAGGCGCTGAGCGCTGGCATTGCCGCACCAGCAAAGGGTTTCCAGGCGCGGCAGAGTGTTGCTGAAGCTGGCACCCAGGCGCAGGCGTAGCAGGGGGGCAGGCCCCAGCAGCTGCCAGTCGCTACTGGCCAGGACCAGGCTGCCGTCCTCCACCACCAGGCTCGGCGTGGTCGCCAGATGTTGGCGCAGGGTGTCGCCACTCTTGGCCTGGGCAATGCCGTGGCCGTGCGCGTCGAGAGTCTGGGCCAGCAGGCCAAGGGTGGGACTGGCTCCCACCAGGAGTATGTCGAGGCGTCTCATGTCGGGATCCTCAGGGCAGATAGTCGCGCAGCGCGTCTTGCACGCAAGGCGACTCGAGCATGCTGCTGGCGCGGAAGAAGCGCAGGATGTTGCCCAGCAGCGGATGCTGGTGGTTGATCGGGTAGGCCAGCGCCTGCGCTTCCTCGCGCAAGGCCTGCCGCACCGACTCGGGCACCGGCAATGCGGCAATCAGGGCGCAGTCGAAGGCTTGCTGGATGTCGCTGGTCAGGTACTGGCGCAGGAACACCGGCAGGACCGCGGCGATGGCCTGGCGCTCGGCTTCGGCCGCGGACTGCCAGTACAGGCGCGTCAGCCTGGCCCAGAAGCTCGAGTGACGGCCTTCGTCGAGCAGGTGGTCGGCCATCAACCCCTTCACCGAGGGCTTGACCGAGTCATCGCGGGCGAAGGCCGCGACATCGTCGGTCAGGGTGTTTTCGGCAATCCCCACGCAGATCAGCTCCAGGGCGTCCCGCAGGGCCTCGGGCACTCGTTCCAGAGCGGCTGGGATGGCGCGGCTGAGCTCGATTTCCTGGGGCAGGACGATGGGCTCCACGCCGGTCAAGGCGATGGTCTGCTGGAGGAAGTCCATCGCCACCAGGGCGTGGTAGTCCTCGTCGACGACCACGGTCATGGCGTCATAGCGGCAGGCGAACGGAAAGCGTACGGCGAAGCGGTCCTTGGCGATGCGCCGGGCTGTGCGGTCGACGATTTCGGTCTCGAAGATCACCACGTCGTTGATGAACTTGTAGAGGCTCTGCACCAGGACGAAGTCGCGCAGCTGCGGGCACTCGCGCTGGAAGGTGGCGCCCAGTACCATGGGCTGGCGACTGAGCGGGTAGATCAGCCGCTGGTCATCCTCCACCCGCCGCCTTGGGCGGGTGCGGATGGTCGCGCGCTCTTCCCAGGCGTCGGCGAAGGAACGGTAGTCGAGCGCATTCATGGCGTGACCTCGGCAATCGGCGCCTGCAACGTGGCCCGCAGGCGGTCCCACAGGGCCATGCGGCTGTCCACGGCGGCGATGGCGGCGGTATAGACATCTTCCTGGCGCTGTGGGTCGCCAGCGACCAGGCGGGCCAGCAACTGTTCGGCGGCGGGGCCGTGATCCTCGGAGTCGACCTCGATGTGGCGCTGCAGGTAGTAACGGAATGTCGGTGCCTGCTCATTGCCGATGCCCCATTCGTCGAGAATCTGCTGGAACATCATCGGGATGACACTTTCCCGGCCATGCAGGAACGCGGCGGCGACGCTATGGGCCGGGGCCTGCAGGGCGGTTTCCAAGGTATCGCGGACGAAACGTTGCGCCGCCTCGCTGGCACCGGCGCGTTGCAGCGCTTCATGGGCAGCGACGCCCTGCTGCTGGAGGCTGATGAATCGCTCGATGGCCACGGTGCTGGCGCCAACCTCGCGCATGGCATCCAGGTACAGCTCGAAATGGCTGTAGTG
Source organism: Pseudomonas sp. FG47 (assembly GCF_057809115.1). Lineage (NCBI taxonomy): Bacteria > Pseudomonadati > Pseudomonadota > Gammaproteobacteria > Pseudomonadales > Pseudomonadaceae > Pseudomonas > Pseudomonas sp. FG47. Next base: position 15,186 of record NZ_JBMDJI010000057.1, on the reverse strand, counting down.
ACCATGCTCGAGGCGATCGTCCGACTCTTCGCCCAGCACGATTTCGTTGATCAGACGAGCGGCGGCGGGGTCCCTCGGGGGCAGCCAGGGCAGGCTGACGCAGGTCAGCTCCTGTTGTAGTCGCTTGGTTAGCGACATGAAGTCCCAGACGGCGAATACATGGGTTTCCATGAACCGCTGCAAGGTCGCCAACGAGTCGATTTCAGAAAACAATGGGTGACGGGAAAGCTCAAGTTTCTTGTCGGAAAGTGTGCGCTTTAAAGGGTTCATGGAAAAGTCCGCTGTTATCGGGTTTCAGGGTTCTGGATGACCGTGCAACCTGTGGCGCTCTTAAGTTCTAGGCGAGCAAATACCTCGAACGAAGTTTCGATGACGAACAGGCTGCAAGAGCCGCAGGGCTGTTTGTAGCCGAGAAACTACGGGATTTCCGGGCCGGCCGTGCTTGGCGATATAAAAGTTAGATCAACTTGCAAGTGTGCTGCAATTGTTTTTTTAGTTATTTATTGTGTGGTGTTTTTTAAGATAATAGTTATTCGAATAAAACAGTTGGTTGGTTTTATTTTGGCAATAAGTGCTCCTTCCGATAATTAACTACCAGAAAATTCGGACGCAGAGTGAATGCCTCACTCGGAGCACTGATAAACGGAGTTTGGGGGGCGTGATTATTCAGGGGCGGCTGATCGTTTGCGGTCCTTGCCCGGTGCCAGAGTCCTTCTGCAGGTGAATGAGGGCGCAGGCGACCAGGCCCGTTACTGATGATCAGCGGTCGCTGCGGGAGAGTAGAGTGTGCTCAAAATGCTGGCACTGCCATGGCCTGCAACAGCCCAGGCAGCTCAAATGCCTGAAATCGCCGTTTCAGCGCCTTAGAAGCTGAGCAGCCCGAGGTGGGTGTTGAAGATCCGCACCAGGCGCTGGTTGAGCATTGATGAGTCGACCGGGCTGGCCGGTATCTCGATCAACTCCAGCGCGCGTCGGGCCTGGCGGTGCCAACCGAGCATGGCGGCCAGTGACCCTGGGGGGTACAGCACGGTGATCGGCACCTGCAGGGCCGGGTGGGAAAGGCCAGTGGCGGTGTATGCGGGGTTGTCACAGCTTGAAACAAACAAATGCCGGGTCTGCCCAGGGTAGGCGCCCTGGGCCAGATGGGTCAGGGCCAATGCGACATGAGCTCCCTGGTCTTGGCCAAACAGGGCATGGGGCTGCGCCAAGTAGGGCTGCAAGTGCTCGGCCAGGGTCTTGGCCAGCTCGCTGGCCGGTTGCGTCGGCTCGAGTGCGTCGGGCACAACGGTGGCGGGTACGTCAACCGCGACCAGTTCGATGGGGTCGCTGAGGGTGCGTGCCCAGGTGCGGTACTGGATAAGCTGCTGTCGGGTACAGGCCAGGCAGATCAGGCGGACCCTGGACGGTGTTTCGGTCGAGGATTGCTGTCGCGTCTGCACGTGCACTGCCGTTCCTTATGCCGGATCGTCCGAACTTGGGCGGTATGGCCGCCGAATGCGATCAGTTGGCCGCTTGCCGATCGAGGTAGTTGCGAATGGTGCGGGCGGCGTTGTTCAGATGCGCCTCCAACAGGGTGACGGCTTCGTCCACCAGTTTGTCGCTGGCGGCATCGACCAGGGCGATATGGTCATCCTGGGTCAACTTGCCCAGGCCCATCGACGACAGGTGGAAGCGCAGGAAGCGTTCCTCCTCGTTGAGTTCGACCTCAATCATGCGCAGCAGCTTCTGGTTGTGCGCCTTGCGGTAGAGGGCCATGTGCAGCAGGCGATTGAGCCGGCCAATCTCGGCGTGGCGGGTTTCGGTTTCCAGCTGGCGGATGAAGCCCCTGGCCTGGGCGATATCCTCGGCGTCGAGCAAGGGGATCGATTGGCGCAGTGCTTCGGTTTCGAGGATCACGCGCAGCGCATAGGTGTCCACGGCGTCTTCACCGATCAACGGGGCGACCACGGCGCCCTTGTGCATCACCACCTGCAGCAGTGACTGGGCCTCGAGCTGGCGCAACGCCTCGCGCACCGGCATGCGGCTAACGCCGAACAGGGTCGCCAGCTCTTGCTGGCGCAGGGCTGTGCCTGGCGGCAGGCGACCGTCGAGGATGGCGCTGCGCAGGCGCTCTTCGATGACACCGCGGGCCAGGTGCGCCGGTACCTGTTCGCTGCCCAGCACGGTGCTCAGGAGTTTGGGTTTATCAGCCACGCGGGATTCGCCTCGGCAACGTCAATATTGGATCCAATAACCCTAGTGAGGGAGGGGTGGCCTTGTCAAATGGATTGATCGGCGGCGGCGTCGCAGCGTGATCGCAAAACGCGGCTATCGTGAAGCAAGTCGGCAGTGTTGTGAAGCCAGACAAGGCCGTCAGACCTTGTGCGAAGCGGGTTTGCCGACAGTTGGCGGCATGATCGCACGGTGCCATTGTCTTTTCTTGCCGCTGCCCGCACCATCGCTGCTTTCGAATGATCAGAACAGGTGCCCGCAGTGGCGATACCCTGGACCTTCCATGCGACCACGCGCCGTCTCGGGCTGGCCCTGCTGCTGGGCTGCCTGCTGCTGGGCGGCACGCAGGCGGACTGGGACTTCTCCCAGATCAGCCGCCGCGCCCAGGCGTTATACGGCACGCTGGGCGCGGGCCAGGGCCGGATCGACGCCTGGCAGAACCTGCTGGCGACCCAGAAGCAAGGGAGCGAGTTGGAGCAGTTGCAGGTGGTCAACCTGTTCTTCAACAAGCAGCTGCGTTATGTCGAAGACATCGACCTGTGGCATGAGGTCGACTACTGGGCCACGCCGGTCCAGTCGCTGATCAAGGGTGCCGGCGACTGCGAAGACTACGCCATCGCCAAGTACTTCAGCCTGCGGCGCATGGGCATCCCCGCGGAAAAACTGCGCATCACCTACGTCAAGGCCCTGCGCCAGAACCGCGCGCACATGGTCCTGACCTATTATTCAAACCCACAGGCCCAGCCGCTGGTGCTCGACAGCCTGATGGACGCGATCAAGCCGGCTAGCCAGCGTACCGACCTGCTGCCGGTCTATGCCTTCAACGGTGAAGGCCTGTGGCTGACCGGCGCTGCGGGTAACAAGAAGGTCGGCGACACCAAGCGCCTGTCACGCTGGCAGGACTTGCTGAAGAAAATGCAGGCCGAAGGGTTCCCGGCCGAACCGGTTTACTGAAGGAGCACAGATGTCACTGTTCAAACAATTGCTGCTAGCCATTTGCCTGTTCCTGGTGGTCGCCTTCAGTGGCAGCTTCATGGTCAGCCTGGAGAGCTCGCGCAGCCAGTACGTCAATCAACTGCGCTCCCACGCCCAGGACGCGGCCACCGCGCTGGCGCTGTCGCTGACGCCGAACATCGACGACCCGGCAATGGTCGAGCTAATGGTCAGTTCGATCTTCGACAGTGGCTACTACTCCAGCATCAAGGTCATCGACCTGGGCTCCAACGCGGTGCTGGTCGAGCGCCACGCCGAACCCGACACGGGCGGTGTGCCGGGTTGGTTTATCCACCTGATCGGCCTGGAGCCAGCTGGCGGCGATGCCATCGTCAGCCGCGGCTGGCAGCAAGCGGCGCGGGTCGAGGTGATCAGCCATCCGATGTTCGCTTTGGCCAAGCTGTGGCAGAGCGCCCTGGGCAGCCTGGGCTGGTTGCTGCTGTGCGGCGCGGTGAGCGCGGTGCTGGGGGCGCTGCTGCTGCGTCGCCAATTGCGGCCGCTGGACTACATGGTGGCGCAGTCCCACGCCATCGCCCGGCGTGAGTTCCTGAGCCTGCCAGAGTTGCCACGCACGCCTGAACTGCGTCGGGTGGTGCAGGCGATGAACCAGATGGTCGAGAAGCTCAAGGCACTGTTCACCGAGCAGGCCGAACGCAGCGAGAAGCTACGCGCCGAGTCGTACCAGGACAGCCTCACTGGCTTGGCCAACCGTCGGTACTTTGAAATGCAGCTCAATGCCCGCGTCAGCAACCTGGAGGAAGCTCGCGCCGGCTACCTGCTGTTGCTGCGGGTGCAGGACCTGGCCGGCCTCAACGCCCGCCTGGGTGGCCAGCGCACCGACCAGTTGCTGCAGGCGGTGGGTGAACAGTTGCGGCGCACCTGCGCCAATTTCCCTGAAACCAACGACCTGATCACCCGCAGCCGCGGCGGCGAGTTCGCCGTGCTGGCGCCGGGCATGGTCCACGACGAGGCGATCCAGTTGGCCCAGGCCCTGGAGGCCACCTTGCAGAGCCTGCATGAAACTGGCGCCAGCGATGTCGACCCGGTGGCCTGCATCGGCCTGGCGCCTTACAGCCCAGGCGATGCGCCGCAGGCGCTGCTCAAGCTCGCCGACGAAGCCCTGGCCCGCGCCGAGAGCCAGCCGGAGCCGGGCTGGGTATGCCTGGAGCAGGGCGCCGCAGGCCAGGCCGCCGACAGCCACCATGCCTGGCACACGCGTCTGGACCAGGCGCTGGCCAAGGGGCAGTTCGAGCTGTTCTTCCAGCCGGTGGTGGACAGCAAGGCGCCGGACAAGGTGCTGCACTACAAGGTCATCTCACGCCTGCACGATGCCGAGGGCGAAGCCCTGGCGGCGGGGCGCTTCCTGCCCTGGCTGGAGCGTTTCGGCTGGATGGCGCGCCTGGACCTGCTGGTGCTGGAGAAGGTCCTCAGGCACTTGCAGGGGCATGGCGAGTCGCTGGCGCTCAACCTGTCCGCCGCGACCCTGGCCGACCCCAGGGCGTTGCAGCGGGTCTATGACCTGCTGGGCCAACACAATGCACTCGGGCCGCGCTTGACCTTCGAGATCGGCGAGGAGCAACTGCCCGAGCAGTCGGTGCTCGAGCAACTGACCCGGCGCCTGCGCGGGCTGGGCTTCAGCCTGGCGCTGCAGCGCTTTGGCGGGCGCTTCAGCATGATCGGCAACCTAGCGCACCTGGGGCTGGCCTATCTGAAGATCGACGGCGGCTATATTCGCAACATCGACCACGAGCGGCACAAGCGCCTGTTCATCGAGGCCATCCAGCGCGCGGCGCACAGCATCGACCTGCCACTGATTGCCGAGCGGGTCGAGACCGAAGGGGAGTTGAAGGTGCTGCGCGAGATGGGTGTGCAGGGGATTCAGGGGCAACTGGTGGGCGAGCCTGCGCCCTGGCGTTGAATGGGAAGGTTTGTTCGCCGGCAAGCTGGCTCCTACGTGATGCTGTGGGAGCCGGCACGCTGGTGAATCGGGCGGCTCAGATCAACCCGCCTTCCTCGTCTTCCTCGATCAGGTTGTTCAGGCTGCCCAGCGCCTTGCGCGCGCTGGAGCGGTTGAGCAACTTGGCCTGGGCGCCGGGGGGCAGGTCGGTGATGCTGAACACGCCCTTGGCGGTGAGCACCTCGATCAGGTCCTCCAGCACCCGGATCATGTCCAGGTCGCTCTGCTTGAGCTGCTTGAGGCTGTTCTCGACAACGTTGTCGGCGAACCAGTCCTGGATCTCGGCATTGTCTGCCGGGACCATGTCGGTATAGCCACCGAATTTGGCGGCTTCAACCCGCAGCAGCTGGCCCTCGGCGTCGCGTTGCACGTAGAACATGGCGGCGTCCCTCGTCACGATGAATCCTTATTGGTAGTCAGCAGCATAGGCAAGTTTCACCGGGCCTGTCAGCCCGGTGCACGAGTATGCGCGTGAAGGGATGGCGGGAAAAGCCCACGCCCCCGACGCCGGCCCTTGTGGGCCGTGGTCGGGGGGGGGGATCAACTGTTGGAGTTGTCGATCTTGATGGTCGGGTCGGCACCGCTGATCAACGAATTGATCGTGGTGTTCGACCAGTTCACACCTTCGAGCTTGATGGTCACGTCGGCGTTGGCCAGGCCACCGGCGGCGTTGAGCTTGCCCTCGGTGCTGACCTGCAGGGTCGACTCGCCGCCGACCGTGGTGATCTTCAGGAAGTTGTCGATGGTGCTGGCCTTCTCACCCTGGAGCAGGTCGCTCAGGTCGAGGCGGTCGCCTTCCTTGACGTTGAAGTCCTTGATCACGTCCTTGCCCAGGTCGCCGGCCTTCCACACGAAGGTGTCGGCGCCACTGCCACCGATGAGGATGTCGTCGCCCTTGCCGCCGATGAGGATGTCGTTGCCGGCACCACCCAGCAGGACGTCATTGCCTTTGCCACCGTCGAGGATGTCGTTGCCACCCTGGCCGAAGATGATGTCGTTGCCGTTGCCGCCGAGCAGGGTGTCGTTGCCATCGTTGCTGCGCGAGATGTCGAACTCGGTGTAGTGCTCGGTGATGTACTTGTGCATCGCCCGTGCATCGACATCTCCCGCCGTGACGCCGGTCTTGCCGGCGACATAGGCCTGGATCGCCTCGACGCCGGTCCCGGCGATGCCGTCGAAGGTCATCAGGTCGCCGAAGATGATGTCGTTGCCGTCGCCGCCATTGACCGTGTCGTTTCCGGGCAGGGTGACCTCGGTGTGGCCGAGAATTGCTTCGGCCAACTTGCTTGGGTCGATATTGGTCTGTGGTTTTCCATCGGAATCGAATTGCTTCAATACCGATTCATCCACCCCTTTGTTGAGACCGATGGCTTCGACATTGGACAGGCCGGCGAGCAGCTTATAGCTATCGAGCGAGTTCTTCACCGCATCGGTACTGCTGTTGCCGTAGTCATAGGCCCGCGTGGACAGTTCGTAGCCACCGTTGCCTTCGGCATGCAGTTCACCGGAAACGCCGTTGTAGAGCCAGCCGTTCTGATAGTACTGGACCTTGAGGTTGCCAGCGCTATCAATGGTGATCTTGGTATTACTGTCTACCCAGTCGTTAACCGTCATGCCCGGCTTGTAATTGATCGAAGCCAGGTAGGTGTCCATCGATACGCCAGACCGGCCCAGCATCGGGTCACCGTTCTCGTTGGCCTGGTAGACGTTTGGCGCGCCATCGGTAATGAAAAACGTCTGATTGTCGCCTTTACTACCGGCTTTCTGAAGATCCTGGAACCAGTTGGCGGTGGTCTTGAAGGCATCCTCGTAGTTCGTGTAGCCGCTATCCTTGTCGAGCTTCAGGTTGTTCAAGGCGTTAAGCAAGGTCTGCTTGCCTGCCTCGTCCAGGGTGACCGTGACGGTGCTCTTGACCTTAGCGGCAAAGTCTACCAACAGAATGTTCACCGTGCCCGGCTTGTCGCCTTTCACACTGGCGGCCAGCGTGTTGAATACCGACTCCAGGGATTTTTTCGCCGCCGCCACACCGGCAGTGCCCATGCTGTTCGAGGTGTCGACGATGAAGGCCAGGTTGTAGTCCTTGCCGGGCGTCACATGCAGGCCCGCAACGTCCGCTACGACGATGTCGTTGCCATCGGTGCCCATCACGTTGTCGTTTTCCGACGACAGGTTGCTGGTGTTGTAGCTCTGCGGGTAGACGTTGACCTTGATGGTGCCTTCGCTGGTGGCGGTGCTGCCGCCAACGCTTTCGCTGGAGGTCGAGGTGACCTTCACGTCGAACTGGCCGTGGTAGTAGGCCGGTGGCTTGATGGTCAGGCTGCCCAGGTTCCAGCCGGTGACGTCCACCGCGTCCTTGCCGACGGTGACGGTGTGGCCGGCGCCATCGGACAGCACCGAGCCTGCCGGGATGCCGCCGAGCTTGACGCTCAGGCTCTCGGAACCATCGGTGTCGGTCAGGTTGGTGCTGATGCCCACCAGCTTGACCGGCGCACCGTTCTCGCTGCCTTCGTTGAGCTTGTAGCCGTCGTAGTAGCCCTGGCCATTGCTGCCGTGCAGGTCGGAGACAGTCACGCCGGCATTGCTCAGGTCGTTGACGCTCGGGTACATCGGGATGTTCGAGCTGTTCAGGTCCATGGCCGCGCCGTTGTTGACGCGGATGTTGACGTCCAGGCTGCCGGGGCCGGCCTGGTTGGCGTTGTAGATCTCCAGGGTGTAGTAACCGCTGCTGGTCGGGGTGAAGCTGCCGGAGATCGCGCCGCTGCTCGAACCCCAGATGCCGCTGGCGACGTTCTTGCCGCCGACGACGATCTGCAGGCTGTCATCGGCGGTGCCGGTGAAGGAATAGGTCTTGCCGGCTTCCAGGTAGATCAGGCCGGACGTTTTCGAGCCGCTGCCCGGGGTGACGTTGCTGGTCGAGTCGACGCCGGTGACCGTCTCGGTCTTGCTGGCATTGCCGGAGTTGGCGAATACGTTCTTCAGCGTATCGCCGGAGATGCCGTTGCCATTGCTGCCCAGGCCGCTGAGGTTGTTCCAGGTTTCCTTGACCAGGCCGATCGAGTTGACGTTGTTGTTGCCGATGTTCAGGTCTGGCTTGTCGGCCACTGGGCGAATGTCGACCTTCATGGTCGCTTCGTTGCCCAGGTTGGTGCCGTCGTTGGGCTTGTACTTGAGCTGCGCGTAGTCGGCCTGCTTGTTGCCCACGCCACTGCCGCCATAGCCGTCGATGCCCGACTGGTTGGCCAGAGGCACGAACTTGAGCTTGCCGGCGGCGATGTCGGCCTGGCTGACGGTCTGGTTCAGCGATACATCGACCCACGAGGTGCCGTTGAAGAACTTCAGGCTGCCCAGGTCCGGCAGCTTGCTGATGGTCACGGCCAGGCCGGTGTTGCCATCGGCGTCGGTGACGTTGAAGTCGCCCCACTGGAACACGTAGTCGGTGTCTTCGGTGCCGGTCACCGCGCCGCCGGTCGTAACCGGAGCGTGGTCGTTGTCGATGATGGTGGTGGTGACGCTGGACTTGCCGGCGTCGACCTGCAGGTTCTCGAAGCCGCCGCCGCTGGCGCCGCTGATCTTGACCGTGAAGTTCTCCGAGCCTTCGACCAGCTTGTCGTCGATGGTCTTGATGTCGAAGCTGGTGCCGCTGCTGCCGGCCGGAATCTTCACGGTGACCACACCGGTGAAGTCCTGGCCGTCGGTGGCGGTGCCGCTGTAGGTCAGGGTGATGGTCACCTCGGACTTCGACGGGTTGCTCAGGGTCAGGTTGTAGTGGGCGGTATCGCCTTCGACCACCGAGGTGTCGCCGCTGATGCCGACGGTGGTCAGGTCGCCCTGGCCGGCCGGTTCGTCGGTGACGGTGGTGGTGACGGTGTTGCTGCCCAGGCTCAGCTTCTCGAAGTTGTCGCCGCCGCTGACCGACTCGATCTTGTTGACGATGTTCGGCTGGCCACCGAGGTACGGGTCGTCCTTGGCGGTAATGGTGAAGGTGCCGCTGGCGCTGCCGGCCGGGATGGACACCTTGGTGCCATCGGTGAGGGTGAAGGTCAGGCCGTTGTGGCCAGTGACCGACAGGCCCTGGGCGTTGGTCAGGGTCACGGTGTAGGTGACCTGGCCGCCTTCGGTGACGGTGGTCTTGTCGGCGGACAGGGTCGCGACCACTTCACTGACGGTATCGGTGATCTGCACGGTGGCCTTGCCGCCGAGCTCGAGGTTCTCGAAGGTCTTGCCGGTGACGGTGGCATCGCTGATGCCGACCGAGACCGAACCTGGGTCCTTGAACACATCGTCGCCCTGGGCCTTGGTCTTGTACTCGGCTTCGGTCTGGCCAGCCTTGATGACGACCTTGTCGCCGTTGTCCAGGGTCACGGTCAGGTCCTGGGCCAGTTTCTGGCTGACCTTGACGGTGAAGCTTGGCTGCTGGTCTTCGGTGACATTGCCGTTGCTGACGATGGTGACCGAGACCTTGTCGCCCTGGTTGCCGGTGCCTGGAGTACCCGAGCCCGGCTCGTCGGTGACGGTGGTCTTCACTTCGTTCTGACCCAGGGTCAGCTTCTCGAAGTTGTCGGCGCCGGTGACGTCGGTCAGCTTGTTGCTGATGGTCGGCTGGCCGCCGATGAACACATCGTCCGGGGCATTGATGGTGATGGTGCCGGTGGCGCTGCCCGCCGGAATGGTCACTTTGGTGCCGTCGGTGAGAGTGAAGGTCAGGCCGTTGTGGCCGGTCACCGACAGGCCTTGGCCGTTGCTCAGGGTCACGGTGTAGGTGATCTGGCCGCCTTCGCTGACGGTGGTCTTGTCCGCCGACAGGGTCGCGACCACTTCACTGGTGGTGTCGGTGATCTGCACGGTGGCCTTGCCGCCGAGCTCGAGGTTCTCGAAGGTCTTGCCGGTGACGGTGGCATCGCTGATACCGACCGAGACCGAACCTGGGTCCTTGAACACATCGTCGCCCTGGGCCTTGGCCTTGTACTCGGCTTCGGTCTGGCCGGCCTTGATCACCACCTTGTCGCCGTTGTCCAGGGTCACGGTCAGGTCCTGGGCCAGTTTCTGGCTGACCTTGACGGTGAAGCTTGGCTGCTGGTCTTCGGTGACATTGCCGTTGCTGACGATGGTGACCGAGACCTTGTCGCCCTGGTTGCCGGTGCCTGGAGTACCCGAGCCCGGCTCGTCGGTGACGGTGGTCTTCACTTCGTTCTGACCCAGGGTCAGTTTTTCGAAGTTGTCGGCGCCGGTGACGTCGGTCAGCTTGTTGCTGATGGTCGGCTGGCCGCCGATGAATACGTCGTCCGGGGCATTGATGGTGATGGTGCCGGTGGCGCTGCCGGCCGGAATGGTCACTTTGGTGCCATCGGTGAGGGTGAAGGTCAGGCCGTTGTGGCCGGTCACCGACAGGCCTTGGCCGTTGCTCAAGGTGACGGTGTAGGTGATCTGGCCACCTTCGCTGACCGTGGCCTTGTCGGCCGACAGGGTCGCGACCACTTCACTGACGGTATCGGTGATCTGCACGGTCGCCGCGCCACCGAGCTCGAGGTTCTCGAAGGTCTTGCCGACCACGCTGGCATCGCTGATGCCGACGGTCAGCGGGCCGCCGTCCTTGAACACGTCGTCGCCCTGGGCCTTGGCCTTGTACTCGGTTTCGGTCTGGCCGGCCTTGATCACCACCTTGTCGCCATTGCTCAAGGTGACGGTCAGGTCCTGGTCGAGTTTCTGGCTGACCTTGACGGTGAACGAGGCTTGCTCGGCTTCGTTCACATCGCCGTTGCCGACGATGGTCACGCTGACTTTGTCGCCCTGGTTGCCGGTGCCCGGGGTGCCCGAGCCTGGCTCGTCGGTGACGCCAGTCTTCACTTCGTCCTTGCCGAGGGTCAGTTTCTCGAAGTTGTCGGCACCGGTGACGCCGGTCAGCTTGTTGCTGATGGTGGCCTGGCCACCGATGAATACGTCGTCCGGGGCGGTGATGGTGGCGGTACCGCTGGCGCTGCCGGCCGGGATGGTGACCTTGGTGCCGTCGCTCAAGGTGAAGGTCAGGCCGTTGTGGCCAGTGACCGACAGGCCCTGGCCGTTGGTCAGGGTCACGGTGTAGGTGATCTGGCCGCCTTCGGTCACGGTGGACTTGTCGGCGGTCAGGGTCGCGACCACTTCGCTGACGGTGTCAGTGATCTGCACGGTGGCCTTGCCACCGAGCTCGAGGTTCTCGAAGGTCTTGCCCGGCACGCTGGCATCACTGATGCCGACGGATACCGAACCCGGATCCTTGAACACGTCGTCGCCCTGGGCGGTGGTCTTGTACTCGGCCTCGGTCTGGCCGGCCTTGATTACCACCTTGTCGCCGTTGTCCAGGGTCACGGTCAGGTCTTGCGCCAGTTTCTGGCTGACCTTGATGGTGAAGCTTGGCTGCTGGTCTTCGGTGACGTTGCCATTGCTGACGATGGTGACCGAGACTTTGTCGCCCTGGTTGTCGGTGCCTGGAGTACCCGTGCCCGGCTCGTCGGTGACTTCGGTCTTCACTTCCTCTTTGCCGAGGGTGAGCTTCTCGAAGTTATCCGCGCCAGTGACACCTTCCAGTTTATTGACGATGGTCGGCTGACCGCCGACGAACACATCATCCGGTGCATTGACGGTGATGGTGCCAGTGGCGCTGCCCGCTGGGATGGTCACTTTGGTGCCATCGGTAAGGGTGAAGGTCAGGCCATTGTGGCCGACGACCGACAGGCCCTGGCCATTGGTCAGGGTCACGGTGTAGGTGATCTGGCCACCCTCAGCGACAGTGGTCTTGTCCGCGGTCAGGGTTGCGATGACTTCACTGATGGTGTCGGTGATCTGGACGCTGGCGTTGCCACCCAGCTCCAGGTTTTCGAAGGTCTTGCCATCCACTGCCGCATCGGTGATGCCGACGGTCAGGGTATCGCCGTCTTTGAAGACGTCATCGCCCTGGGCCTTGGCCTTGTATTCGGTTTCGGTTTCACCAGCCTTGATCACCACCTTGTCACCGTTGGACAGAGTAACGGTCAGGTCGTGGTCGAGCTTCTGGCTGACTTTGACAGTGAAGGCCGGCTGCTGGTCTTCAGTGACATCGCCTTTGCTGACGATGGTGACCGAGACTTTGTCGCCCTGGTTATCGGTGCCCGGAGTGCCGGTGCCTGGCTCGTCGGTGACTTCGGTCTTCACTTCCTCTTTGCCGAGGGTGAGTTTTTCGAAGTTATCCGCGCCAGTGACACCTTCCAGTTTGTTGACGATGGTCGGTTGACCGCCGACGAACACATCATCAGGCGCATTGACGGTAATGGTACCGGTGGCGCTGCCAGCGGGGATGGTGACTTTGGTGCCATCGCTCAAGGTGAAAGTCAGGCCATTGTGGCCGACGACCGACAAACCTTGGCCGTTGGTCAGAGTCACGGTGTAGGTGATCTGGCCACCTTCGCTGACGGTGGTCTTGTCCGCAGTCAGGGTCGCGACGACTTCGCTGATGGTGTCAGTGATCTGCACGCTGGCGTCGCCGCCGAGCTCCAGGTTTTCGAAGGTCTTGCCATCCACTGCCGCATCGGTGATGCCGACGGTCAGGGTATCGCCGTCTTTGAAGACGTCATCGCCCTGGGCCTTGGCCTTGTATTCGGTTTCGGTTTCACCAGCCTTGATCACCACCTTGTCACCGTTGGACAGAGTAACGGTCAGGTCGTGGTCGAGCTTCTGGCTGACTTTGACAGTGAAGGCGGGTTGCTGGTCTTCGGTGACATCGCCTTTGCTGATGATGGTCACGCTAACCTTGTCGCCTTGATTGTCGGTGCCTGGAGTACCGGTGCCAGGTTCGTCGGTGACTTCGGTCTTCACTTCCTCTTTGCCGAGGGTGAGTTTTTCGAAGTTATCCGCGCCGGTGACGCCTTCCAGCTTGTTGGCGATGGTCGGCTGACCGCCGACGAATACATCATCCGGGGCATTGATGGTGATGGTGCCGCTGGCGCTGCCGGCCGGGATGGTGACTTTGGTGCCATCGGTGAGGGTGAAGGTCAGGCCATTGTGGCCGACGACCGACAGGCCTTGGCCGTTGGTCAGGGTCACGGTGTAGGTGATCTGGCCACCCTCGGAGACGGTGGTCTTGTCCGCGGTCAGGGTCGCGACGACTTCGCTGATGGTGTCGGTGATTTGCACGGTGGCATCGCCGCCGAGTTCCAGGTTCTCGAAGGCATGGCCGGGCACGGAGGCATCCGTGATACCGACGGTCAGCGAGTCGCCGTCCTTGAAGACATCATCGCCCTGGGCCTTGGTCTTGTACTCGGCTTCGGTCTGCCCGGCCGGGATGACAACCTTGTCGCCGTTGGACAGGGTCACGGTCAGGTCATAGTCGAGCTTCTGGCTGACTTTGACGGTGAAGGCTGGCTGCTGGTCTTCGGTGACATCGCCTTTGCTGACAATGGTCACGCTGACCTTGTCGCCTTCGTTGCCGGTGCCCGGAGTGCCGGTGCCCGGTTCGTCGGTGACTGAGGTCTGCACCTCGTTCTGACCCAGGGTCAGTTTTTCGAAGTTGTCGGCACCGGTGACGCTGGTCAGCTTGTTGCTGATGGTGGCCTGGCCGCCGATGAACACATCGTCCGGGGCAGTGATGATGGCAGTACCGCTGGCGCTGCCGGCCGGGATGGTGACCTTGGTACCGTCGCTCAGGGTGAAGGTAAGACCGTTGTGACCGGTCACCGACAGGCCCTGGCCGTTGGTCAGGGTGACGGTGTAGGTGATCTGGCCGCCTTCGCTGACGGTGGTCTTGTCGGCGCTGAGCGTCGCGACCACTTCACTGATGGTGTCGGTGATCTGCACGCTGGCGTCGCCGCCCAGTTCCAGATTCTCGAAGGTCTTGCCATCCACTACAGCATCGGTGATGCCGACAGTCAGAGTGTCGCCATCCTTGAAGACGTCGTCGCCCTGGGCTTTGGCCTTGTATTCGGTTTCGGTCTGGCCAGCCTTGATCACCACCTTGTCACCGTTGGACAGAGTAACGGTCAGGTCGTGGTCGAGCTTCTGGCTGACTTTGACAGTGAAGGCGGGTTGCTGGTCTTCAGTGACATCGCCTTTGCTGACGATGGTGACCGAGACTTTGTCGCCCTGGTTATCGGTGCCCGGAGTGCCGGTGCCTGGCTCGTCGGTGACTTCGGTCTTCACTTCCTCTTTGCCGAGGGTGAGTTTTTCGAAGTTGTCGGCGCCGGTCACACCTTCCAGTTTGTTCACAATCGAAGGCTGGCCGCCGACGAAGACGTCGTCCGGGGCATTGATGGTGATGGTGCCAGTAGCACTGCCCGCAGGGATGGTTACTTTGGTGCCATCGGTGAGGGTGAAGGTCAGGCCGTTGTGGCCGACGACCGACAGGCCCTGGCCGTTAGTCAAGGTGACGGTGTAGGTGATCTGGCCACCCTCAGCGACGGTGGTCTTGTCCGCAGTCAGGGTCGCGACCACTTCGCTGATGGTGTCGGTGATCTGAACACTGGCGTTGCCGCCGAGCTCCAGGTTCTCGAAGGTCTTGCCATCGACCGCAGCATCGGTGATGCCGACAGTCAGGGTATCGCCGTCTTTGAAGACGTCATCGCCCTGGGCCTTGGCCTTGTATTCGGTTTCGGTTTCACCAGCCTTGATCACCACCTTGTCACCGTTGGACAGAGTAACGGTCAGGTCGTGGTCGAGCTTCTGGCTGACTTTGACGGTGAAGGCGGGTTGCTGGTCTTCGGTGACATCGCCTTTGCTGATGATAGTGACCGAGACTTTATCGCCTTGGTTGTCGGTGCCTGGGGTGCCAGTGCCTGGCTCGTCGGTGACTTCGGTTTTGATCTCGTCCTTACCGAGCGTCAGTTTCTCGAAGTTGTCCGCGCCAGTTACACCTTCCAGTTTGTTGACGATGGTCGGTTGACCGCCGACGAATACGTCATCCGGGGCATTGATGGTGATGGTGCCAGTGGCGCTGCCCGCCGGGATGGTTACTTTGGTGCCATCGGTCAGGGTGAAGGTCAGGCCGTTGTGGCCGACGACCGACAGGCCCTGGCCGTTAGTCA
>NZ_JBMDJI010000056.1:0-20905 GCF_057809115.1 Pseudomonas sp. FG47 | reverse complement strand
GCGGTGCATGGCACCGGCTGTGCCGGTGTTCGCCGGCAAGCCGGCTCCTACGCCGGTTACGGCGCTCGGCCTTCGTGCTGCTTGCGATAGGCGCCAGGCTGCACCCCCACGGCCTTGGCGAACGCCCGGGTGAATGCCGCCACCGACTGATAGCCTACCCGCGCGCCGACTTGCTCGACGGTATTGCCCGCCTTGAGCAACTGACACGCGTGGCGCATGCGCAACGCCAGCAGCACCTGCCCCGGCGACTGCCCGGCCAGCTCGTTGAAGCGCTTGAAGAACGCCGAACGCGACAGGCCCGCGCAGGCCGCCATGCTTTCCAGTGTCCAGGCTTGCCCCGGCGTCTCGATCAGCCGCTCCAGCAAGCCGGCAAAGGCCGTCTGGCGGGCGAGGGCGACCAGCCCGCCCAGTGACTGTCCGGCGTGCACCTGTTGGCGCAGCACATACAGGAACAACAAATGGGTCAGCCGCTCCAGCAGCGTCTGCGACGGCTGCGGGGCGCGCCGGCATTCCTCTAGGATCAGCTCGAACAGTGCCCGCGCCGCAGTGCCTGCCGGGTCGTCGGCGCGCAGCAGAATCCAGTCCGCCAGCCCTTCGACGATCAATGACGACAAGCCCGACTGGAACTGAAAGAAGCCGCACACCAGGCCAGCGCCGTCGCTGGCGTTGCTGTCCAGCGCCTGCATGGCCTGGCGTGGTTGGGCGCAGGCGACGGCTGGGTCCTGGTCGCTGGACAGCCGGTAAGCCAGGTCGCGCAGCAGGAACACCGCGTCGCCGCTTTCCAGGCGTAATGCTTCGGGCTGGCCGTCGATATGCAGCCAGCAATGCCCCTGCACCACCAGGTGGAAGCTGGCCCGGCCCAGGCCATGGGTACTGGCGTGCCAGCCACCGCAGTAGCGGCCGACATGGAACAGGCTGGCATCGAGTTCGAGGCCTTCTAATAACCAATCGACAAGGTGGCTGGATGAAATCATCTAATGCAAGGACTCTGGAGCAAGGAAAGGCGACTGATGAATATGGATGCTACTTCTTATAACCAACAGACTGTAGCGACCTACATCAAAGGAGACCACTCCATGTCCGCGCGCATCACTCTACACAGCCTGCAGACCGCCCCGGAAGCCGCACGTCCGTTCCTCGAGAGCGCGCAGAAGAACTCCGGTTTCATCCCCAACCTGCTGGGCATCCTGGCCAACGCCCCGGCCGCCCTGGAAACCTACGTCACCGTCTCGGCGCTCAATGGCAAGTCCGAGCTGACCCTGGCCGAGCGCGAAGTGGTGCAGCTGATCGCCGCCACCCAGCACGGTTGCGACTTCTGCGTCGCCGGCCACACCGCCGTGGCGCTGAACAAGGCCAAGCTGCCCCAGGAGGTGGTCGATGCCCTGCGCGCCCGTGGCGAACTGCCTGATGCGCGCTACGAAACCCTGGCCGAATTCGCCCGCGAAGTGATCGCCACTCGTGGCAATGTCAGCGACGCCACCTATCAAGCCTTGCGCGACGCCGGTTTCAGCGAAGGCAATGCCCTGGAAGTGATTCTCGGAGTGAGTCTCGCTACCCTGTGCAACTTTGCTAATGTGTTCGCCCAGACGCCGCTCAACGACGAGCTGAGCAAATACCGCTGGCAGCCTTCGGCCTGATCGAGGCTTGGTGCCGGCGCGTCCGGCGTTTCAACAGGAGTAGGGACATGCTTGATCACGCATTTGGCCAATGGCTGGACGCCAATGCCGAAGCCATCGACCAGGGCCAGTGCGATCCGCACCAGGTGCTGGCGCACATCGCCGAGTCGCAACTGCTGCGCGTCGGAATCGACCCGGCCCTGGGCGGCTCGGGTGGCCAGGTCAGCGACGCGGTCGAGGCCATCGCCGCCATCGCCAGCCGCTCGTTGGCCGCGGCTTTCGTCTGCTGGGGCCAGCGCGCCTTTATCGAATACCTGCTGCACAGCCCCAACCAGGCGCTGCGCGAGCGACTGCTGCCCGAGTTGCTCAAGGGCGAGCTGGCTGGCGCCACCGGGCTGTCCAACGCCATGAAGTACCTGTCCGGCATCGAGGCCTTGCAGGTCCGTGGCCAGCCCCAGGCCGATGGCTGGAACCTCGACGGTCGCCTGCACTGGGTGACCAACCTGCGCAAGAGCGGTTTCGTGGTGGCGGCGGCGATCGAGGATGACGCCGGTGGCGCGCCGTTCGTGCTGGCCATACCCTCCACGGCCCCGGGCCTGGAGCGCTCCGACGATTTGCAACTGATGGGCCTGCAGTCGAGCAATACCGCGGCGCTGGCGTTCCATCAGGTAGCGCTGGGCCGCGATTGGCTGCTGCACGACAATGCCCGCGAATTCCTGCCCAAGGTGCGCCCGGCGTTCCTCGCCCTGCAATGCGGCATGGCCATCGGCCTGGCCCGGCGTGCCCTGGATGAAGTGCAGGCGCACCTGCAAGGTCGCGGTTCATTCCTCGAAGAGGCGCGCCAGGTACTGCTGCAGCGCTTGCAGAATACCGTCGGCGAGCTGAAGCAGGGCTTGCTCGACGGGCGCTTCCTCGGCCAGCCGGCGGCCTTGTTCAAGCTGCGCATCACCCTCGCCGAAAGCGCCGCCGATGCCGTGCAACTGGAATTGCAGGCCAGCGGTGGCAAGGCCTACCTGAGCGCCTACGGCGAAGGCTTTGCCCGGCGCTGGCGCGAGTCGGCGTTTGTGCCGATCGTCACCCCAAGCCTGGTGCAGCTGCGCGCCGAACTGCAACGCCAGGCGGCCGCCGCATGAGCGAGGTGTTGCTCGAGGCCCGCGACATCAGCCTGGGCTACCCGCGCGCGGGCGGCTGGCAGGCGGTGCTGGAGCAGTTCGACCTGAGCCTGGCGCCAGGCGAGGTGGTGACCATCCTCGGCCCCAGCGGGGTCGGAAAATCCAGCCTGCTGCGGGTGCTGGCCGGCCTGCAGCAGCCCCGTGGTGGCAGCGTCAGCCTGCACGGCGAGGCGCTGCAAGGGCCGCACCCGCGCTTGGCGGTGGCCTTCCAGGACCCAAGCCTGTTGCCTTGGCT
The DNA here is from genome assembly GCF_057809115.1 of Pseudomonas sp. FG47. Taxonomy (NCBI): domain Bacteria; kingdom Pseudomonadati; phylum Pseudomonadota; class Gammaproteobacteria; order Pseudomonadales; family Pseudomonadaceae; genus Pseudomonas; species Pseudomonas sp. FG47. Next base: position 17,882 of record NZ_JBMDJI010000056.1, on the reverse strand, counting down.
GAGCCTGGAAAAGAATGTCGCCTTCGGCCTTGATTTCGCGCGCCAGCCCAAGCTGCCGGCCGCCGAGCGCCGGGCGCGGATCGAGCATGCCATCGACGCGGTGGGCCTGGCCCACGCCCGCAGCCAGTATCCGGCGCAGCTCTCCGGCGGCATGGCCCAGCGCACCGCGCTGGCCCGTTGCCTGGCGCGCCAGCCCGAAGTGTTGCTGCTCGATGAACCGTTCGGCGCGCTGGACGAGGTGACCCGGGCCGACATGCAGCAACTGCTGCTGCAACTGATCGCCACCCACAACACCGCCGCCGTGCTGATCACCCACGATATCGACGAAGCCTTGCTGCTGTCCGATCGCGTGCTGCTACTGGGCAACCACCCAGCGCGCACCCTCGGCCAGTGGCACATCGACCTGGCGCAACCCCGCGAGCAACGGGTCGAGGAGCTGGGCGCGCTGCGTATCGAGATTCTCAAGACCCTTCGGCGGGCAAGCCGCACAGCCCAAACCACTCCCTCTCCCTTGCCCTCGGAGGCTGTCCATGTGCATGGATGACTGCTGCTCCACCACCTCGCGTCGCGACTTTCTCAAGCTGAGCGCCATGCTCACCGCCGCCGGCGCGCTGCCGTTGCTGTCCAGCCTGCAGGCGCGCGCCGCCGCCGAGCCGGACGCCCCGGTGCGCATCGGCTACCTGCCGATCACCGACGCCACGCCCTTGCTGGTGGCGCACAACAATGGCCTGTTCGAGGCCGAGGGCATCAAGGCCGAACGCCCGGTGCTGCTGCGCAGTTGGGCCCAGGTGATCGAAGCGTTCATCTCTGGCCAGGTCAACGTCATCCATCTGCTGTCGCCGATGACCGTGTGGGCGCGCTACGGCAGCAAGGTGCCGGCCAAGGTGGTGGCCTGGAACCACGTCGGTGGTTCGGGCCTGACCGTGGCCCCGGACATCACCGACATGAAGCAACTCGGCGGCAAGACCGTGGCCATCCCGTTCTGGTACTCGATCCACAACGTGGTGCTGCAGCAGATGCTCAGTGACAATGGCCTGAAGCCTGTGTCCAAGCCGGCCAGCGCACAGCTGGCCGACAACGAGGTCAACCTGCTGGTGCTGCCGCCTTCGGACATGCCACCGGCCCTGGCCAGCAAGCGCATCGCCGGCTATATCGTCGCCGAGCCGTTCAATGCCCTGGCCGAGAACCTCAAGGTGGGCCGTGTGCAGCGCTTCACCGGTGACGTCTGGCGCAACCATGCCTGCTGCGTGGTGTTCATGCACGAGCACGACCTGAACAACCGCCCCGAATGGTCGCAGAAGGTGGTCAACGCCATCGTCAAGGCCCAGCAATGGACCCGCGAGCACCGCGCCGAGGCCGCCGCCTTGCTGTCCAAGGCCGGCCCCAACAAGTACACCCCGCACGATCCGGCGGTGCTGGCCAAGGTCCTGGCGCCGTCCGCCGAGGACCGGGCCGGCTACATCGCCAGCGGGGCGATCCAGCACCAGCAGTGGGATGAAAAACGCATCGACTTCCAGCCATACCCGTTCCCCAGCTACACCGAGGAACTGGTCAAGCGCTTGAAGAACACCCTGATCGAGGGCCAGAGCGGTTTCCTCGCCGGCCTGGACCCGGCGCAGACTGCCCGCGACCTGGTCGACGAGCGCTTCGTGCGCAAGGCCATCGAGGCGGTGGGCGGCCCGGCGGCGTTCGGCATCGCCGAGAACTTCCAGCGTAGCGAGGAGTTCGCGGTCTGATGCGTGGGCATGTCGTGCATGGCGCCCTGGGCTTGGTTGGCCTGGCGGTGCTGTTGGTGCTGTGGTGGGCAGGGGTACAGGTGTTTGGCGCGGCCGATGGCCTGTCGGCGCGTTTTTCGCCCCAGGCCACGTTGACCAGTTTGTTGGAATTGCTGGGCCAGGGCGAGGTGTACGGGCATATCTGGGTGAGCCTCAAGCGCATCCTGGTCGGCTTGCTGCTGGCGCTGCTGATCGGGGTGCCATTGGGCTTGCTGGTGGGCAGTTATCGTCATCTGGAGGCGGCGACCACGCCGGCGTTCCAGTTCCTGCGGATGATCTCGCCGCTGTCGTGGATGCCGGTGGTGGTGATGCTGATGGGCGTGGGCGACCAGCCGATCTACTTCCTGCTGGCGTTCGCCGCGCTGTGGCCGATCCTGCTCAACACTGCCGCCGGAGTGCGTCAGCTCGATCCGCGTTGGTTGCAGTTGTCGCGCAGCCTCAGCGCCACGCGCTGGGAAACCCTGTGCAAGGTGATCGTGCCGGGGGTGATCGGCCATGTGCTGACCGGCGTGCGCCTGGCCATCGGCATCCTGTGGATCGTGCTGGTGCCGTGCGAGATGCTCGGGGTCAGCGCGGGGCTGGGGTATTTCATCCTTGATACCCGCGACCGCCTGGCGTATTCCGAGCTGATGGCCATGGTGCTGCTGATCGGGGTGCTGGGCTTCATGCTCGATGCCCTGGCCCGCGGGCTGCATCGGCGCTGGGTGCATGCCTAGCCTCTTCGCCAGTGAGGCTGGCTCCTATAGGCCGAGGTAGGTCTCGGATACTGTAGGAGCCGGCCTTGCCGGCGAACAGCGGCGACCATCAATGCCGGGTAAGACGCTGCCTTGCGCAGGCCTGGGCTTGTTCTGCCAGGGCGTCCAGGCGCTCATCGCGCAACTGTTCCGCTTCTATCATCGCCTCGTCGCCATGCTGCTTGAGCAGGTAGGCGTGAATCTGCATGACTTCGACGGTCTGGTAGATCGGCGTGATATCCAACCGTCCGATCAATGCACCGCTGGCGTGGCCGGTGCTGCTCATCAACACCTGCGGGCCGGCGCTGGCCACCACCTGCAGGCCCATGGCCTCGAACCACGGCACCTGCGCCGGGAAGGCACTGAGTTCGACACAGGCATAGCGCCCGCGCAGGTCATCCAGCAGGCCGCGGGCGACGCCTTGGCGGCGATGGCCGGCGTCCACCGCCAGAAACGCCAGGGCGCAGGCCTGCGAGTCATCCTGGGCCGGTAATGCCAGGGCGAAACCGAGCAACTGGTCCGGGGCCTCGGCATCCAGCGCCAGGATCAGCTCGACCGCCAGGCCGCGAGTGCCGTCCAGGGCCATCAAGTACTGGTGCACCTCCAGGCCCACGCCGTACTGGTACAGCGGGTAGAGCGGGTTGTCCGGGCTGATGGCGACACTGCTGAGCTGGCCAACGTGGTCGATCACCAGTTGGCGGATCTGGTTCTGGAAGGATTCGGGCGGCACGCCGTCGAGGCGGCGGAGGATGAACATCGCGGGTAGGGCTCCGGGTGCAACGTGAGGGGTGCCTATTCTACCCGCTGTCTGGCTTCGCTGCGCGGCTACAGGGCTGCCAATATCAGCTCGAGGTTCTGCACGGCCGCCCCCGAGGCGCCCTTGCCCAGGTTGTCGAACACCGCCGTGAGCAATACCTGCCCGTGCTCGGGGTTGGCATAGAGGGCCAGGCGCAGGTCGTTGCTGTCGTTCAGCGCTTGCGGGTCCAGTGCTGGCGCAGCGCCGTGCTGGTGCAGCGGCATGACCTGCACGTGGCGCGCGCCCTGGTAGTGATGTTCCAGGCAGGCTTGCAGCTGTTCGGCACTCACGCCCGGTAGCAGGCGCAGTTGCAGCGGGATGTTCAGCACGATGCCCTGGCGATAGTCGCCGTAGCCTGGCACGAACACCGGCCGCGCGCTGAGCCCGGCATGCTGCTGGATCTCCGGCACATGTTTGTGGGCCAGCTCCAGGCCATACAGCTGCAAGGCCGGCAGGTAGCCCTCGCTACGCTGCTCATGGCGCTCGACCGCCGCCCGGCCACCGCCGGAATAGCCGGAGATGGCATGGATGCTCAGCGGGTAGTCCGCTGGCAGCAGCCCGGCCTTGACCAACGGCTGCAGCAGGGCGATGGCGCCGGTGGGGTAGCAGCCGGGGTTGCTGACCCGGGTGGCGCGGGCGATGCGCTCGGCCTGTTGCGCGTCCAGCTCTGGCAGGCCGTACACCCAGCCCGGTGTGGTGCGGTGGGCGGAACTGGCGTCGATCACCCGCAGCGCCGGGTTGTGAATCGTCGCCACCGCGGCGCGGGCGGCGTCGTCCGGCAGGCACAGCACGGCGATATCGGCGCTGTTGATCGCCTCGGCGCGACGTGCCGGGTCCTTGCGCTCTGCCTCGGGCAGGGTGAGCAGGCGCAGGTCCTGGCGGCCGTGCAGGCGTGCGTGGATCTGCAGGCCGGTGGTGCCTTGGTCGCCGTCGATGAAAACGAGGGGCTGGTGCATGGTAAGGGTTCGCTCAAGGAAAGATGGCACCATGCTCGTCGGTGTCGTTCTGAAAGAAAATTTGAATATCATGAAGTTGAGATTCAGAATTTATGAACAATTCCCGTGAACCCTTCTGGAGCTCCATGCGCGAAATCAGCCTTGACCGCCTGCGTACCTTGGTCGTGATCGCCGATCACGGCTCTTTCGCCGATGCCGCCCGCCAGCTCAACCTCGCGCCGCCGACTATCAGCCTGCATGTGGCCGAGCTGGAAGCGCGGGTGGGGGCGGCCTTGCTCACCCGCGCCCGAGGCCAGGTGCGTCCCACGGTCATCGGCGAGACGCTGCTGGCCTGTGCCCGGCGCCTGCTGGCCGATGCCGACCAGGCGCTGGATGAGGTCCGCCGGCAGGTCGAAGGCTTGAGCGGTCGGGTACGCCTGGGTGCTTCCACCGGCGCCATTGCCCATTTGCTGCCCCAGGCCCTGGACACCTTGCGGGTGGATCATCCGGGTATCGATGTGCAGGTCCAGGTGCTCACTTCCCAGGCCTCGCTTGCCCGCTTGCGCGAAGGCAGCCTGGACATCGGCCTGGTGGCGTTGCCCCAGGTGGCGGGCAAAGGGGTGAGGGTCACGCCGTGGCGGCGCGACCCGATCATGGCTTATGTGCCTGCCGACTGGCAGCCACCGGCGCGGGTGACGCCGGCCTGGTTGGCTGGCAGGGCGCTGATCCTCAACGACAGCACCACGCAGCTGTCGCGAGTGACCGCCGAGTGGTTCGCGGCGGCGGGCCTGTACCCCAAGGCGCGTATCGAGCTGAACTTCAACGATGCGATCAAGAGCCTGGTGGCGGCGGGATACGGCGCGACGTTGCTGCCGCAGGAGGGCGAGGGTGGCCAGCATGATCCGCGCATCCTGCGGCGACCGTTGCGCCCAGGCATGTGGCGCCAGTTGGGCATTGCCTGCCGAGACGCTGACCTGGAGCGGGCGACAGCCCATGTGCTGGCAGCCTTGGGCCGGTTGCAACAATGAGCCCGTCGCCACGTCAGGCATCAACTCCGCTCGCGCTGCCGGAGTCGGGTCACGGTTTCACCTCCCACCCCCCAGTTGTCGGTCGGTACTTCTTCGATCACCACGAATGTGCTCGCCGGTGGCTTGTTCAGCACCTGCTCCAGTAGCCGGGTGCTGCCTTCGATCAGCAGGCGCTTGTGTTCGGCGGTCACGCCTTCGTCTGTCACGCGGATATGAACATATGGCATGGCGGGGATCTCCAGGTTCAGTGCCAGGTGCCGGCGGTGCTGCCGCCGTCGACCGGCAGGATGACGCCGCTGACATAGCGGGCGTCGGTCAGGTAGAGCACGGCACCCACCACATCCTCGGGCTGGCCGATGCGTCCGCTCGGCGACAGCACTCCCAGGTCCTTGGCGGTGTCGCCGTGCAACGGGGTGTCGATGATGCCCGGCGCCACGGCATTGACCTGCACGCCACTGCCCGCCAGCTCCAGGGCCAGGCCCTTGACCGCCTGGTTCAGGCCTCCCTTGACCAGCACCGGCAGTAGCGCCGGGACCCGGGTATCCGGTTGCATCGCCACCGAGGCGGTAATGGCGACGATATGGCCGTGCCCTTGCGCCTGCATCACCTGCGCTGCCGCCTGGGCGGGGTAGAAGAAACCTTTGAGGTTGGTGTCGACCAGCGCGTTGACATCGGCCTCGGTGTAGTCGGTGACTGGCTTTGGAATGAAGATGCCGGCGTTATTGATCAGGATATCGACCTGGCCGAAGGCTTCGATTGCCGCGTTGACCAGCCGCTGCGCGGTGGCTTTCTCGGCGATGTCACCGGCCACGCCGATGAACTGCTGCGGGTTGCCCAGGCGGGTGGCGGCCTCGCTCAGGCGCGCCTCGGTGCGGGCGTTGCCGACCACATTGTCGCCGCGTTCGAGGAACGCCTTGGCGAGGGCGAAGCCCAGGCCGCTTGAGGCGCCGGTGATGATGACGGTTCGTGCTGTGCGCATGGGGGTGAACTCCGGTTGATCGTGGGTGGAGCCACTTTAGGCGGCAAGGCGCGCTTGAAAAATAAGGCGCATGGCATTTCAATCGATACACCATGTAATTAATGGATTCGCCATGAGTCGCCATTTCGACGATTTGCAACTGGGCAGTCTGGAGCTGTTCTGCCTGGCCGCCGACGCCGGTAGCTTCACCGAGGCGGCCAGCCAGGCCGGCGTCACGCCGGCGGCGGTGAGCCGCTCGGTGGCCCGGTTGGAGGAGCGCCTGGGTGTGCGCCTGTTCGTGCGCACCACTCGGCAGATGCGCCTGTCCGAGGCCGGCCAGGCTTATTACCAGCACTGCCGCCAGGCCCTGGGGCAACTGGTCGAGGCCGAGCGCCAGGTCGCCGGTGGCCAGCTCGAACCCAGCGGTCGCCTGCGCATCAGCGCGCCCACCCCCTACGCCCATTGCCGCCTGTTGCCGTTGTTGCCGAGGTTTCGCCAGCGCTTCCCACAGGTGCAGGTGGATGTGCACGTGAGCAATCGCAACGTCGATTTCGCCGAAGAGCCTTTCGACCTGGCGATCCGTGGCCGCGCGCCGGCCGATTCGCGGTTGGTGGCACGCCGGCTGGAGGACGCCGAGTTGGTCATCGTCGCGACCCCCGAATACCTGGCCCGTGCCGGCACTCCGCGCACGCCGGCCGATCTGCTCGGGCACGAGTGCATCCAGTTCGAGCTACCCAGCAGCGGGCGTCGCCCGGCGTGGACCTTCCGTCAGGACGACGAGGTCATCGAGCTCGAAACCCATGGCTCATTCACCTGTCAAGGGGACTTCCTCGCCACCACCACCCTGGCGCGCCATGGCGGCGGCCTGATGCAGGCTTATCGGTTCACCGTGCAGGCGGCATTGGCCAAGGGCGAGCTGGTGGAGGTGCTGGGTGAGTTCGGCGGCACCTCGCGCCCGTTCATGCTGGTTTACCCACAGGCCCGGCACATGCCGCACAAGGTGCGGGTGTTCATCGACTTCCTGGTCGCCGAGGTCGCCGTGCCGTTGGGCTGACATGAGGCATGGCAAGCGATGCACGGCTATGCTCCTTGCTGCGCCGACATTCAGCCCGGCGTACTTTCCAGCAGTCAGGTTGTTTCCCAGGAGAACGCTCCATGAAATCCATGACACTGCTAGTGATCGCTTCGGTGCTCAGCGTTGCCGCCCATGCCGAAGACAGCGCCAAGACCAACTGCGATGCGAGAATTGCCGAGCTGGACAACATTCTCAAGACCGATGGTCCCGGGTTGCATGGCGGCATGGCCCACGACTACAAGGAGCACCTGAAGGCCGCCAAGGACGCCCGGGACAAGGGCGACATGGGCAAGTGCGTGACCTCGACCGAGCAGGCCAAGACCATCTACAACAAGGCCCGAGGCAAGTAGCGGCTGGCAACTACCTTTCGCTGCCTTTCTGTAGGCGCGGCCTTGTGCCGCGAAAGGGCTGCAAAGCAGCCCCAGGGTCTCAGCGTCACGGCCCAATAGTTGGGGCCGCTGCGCGGCCCTTTCGCGGCACAAGGCCGCTCCTACCAGTTGCGTATCTGTCTTGGGCGCGTGGTCGCTCTGGTGTAAGCTCGCCCGGTCCTTTGCACGAGACCGCCGCATGCTCCCGTCCAGTTCACGCCTCGACAGCCTGCTCACCGGCAGTGCCCGGCCCTTTACCCGTCCAGGCTCGCACAGCGCCATCGACAAACAGCCACGTGCAGGTCGCTTGCAGGTGACCTTCCTCGGCCTGGCCGGTGACGAGCAGGGCGACCTGCGCGTGCACGGCGGCGTCGAGAAGGCGATTCATCACTACCCCCGTGACCACTACGCAGACTGGGCCACCGAGCTCGGCGCGCACCCGTTGCTGGAGCAGCCAGGCGCCTTCGGCGAGAACTTCAGCAGCAGCGGCTGGCGTGAGTCGGATGTCTGCCTGGGCGACCGCATTCGGGTCGGCACCGCGTTGCTGGAAATCTCCCAGGGGCGCATGCCGTGCTGGAAGCTCAACGACCGTTTCGACGTGGCGCAGATGGCCCTGCGGGTGCAGCAGAGCGGACGCACAGGCTGGTACTACCGGGTGCTCGAACAAGGCGAGGTAGCGGCGGGCGATGCCCTGGAACTGGTCGAGCGCCCGTATGGACAATGGTCGGTGGCGCGGCTTTCGGCGGTGCTGTTCGACAAGCGCCTGGAGCCGGAACTGTTGCGCGAATGCCTGGCGCTACCACTGGTGCCGAACTGGCGCCGGACCTTGGAAAAACGCCTGGAGCAGCGCGAGGTCGAGGACTGGGCTTCGCGGCTGGAAGGCCGCAGCAAAGGCTGACGGTTGCACTTTTACAAGACAAGGAGCGTGCATGCCCTTCGAACTAGACGACCGCCTGGTGATTGGCGTGGCCTCGAGCGCGGTGTTCGACCTCAGCGAGTCGGACGCGGTATTTCGCCGCGACGGTGAAGCGCAATACCGCAAGTACCAGGAGCAACATCTGGAGGTGCCGCTGGGCAAGGGTATCGCCTATCCCTTCATCAAGCGCCTGCTGGCGTTGAACGACCTGCGCGAGGACCCCGAGGACCCGCTGGTGGAAGTGGTGCTGCTGTCGCAGAACGACCCGGACACCGGCATGCGGGTGATGAAGACCATCGAGCACTACGGCCTGAACATGACCCGGGCGATCTTCACCCAGGGCCGTTCACCCTACGAATATATCCCCGCACTGAACATCGCCCTGTTCCTGTCCGCCGACAAGCAGCATGTGGACGCGGCGATCAAGGCTGGTCACCCGGCCGGCCAGGTGCTTGATTCGCAGTTCGACGATGACGAGAGCGACGACAACCTGCGAATCGCCTTCGACTTCGACGGCGTGCTGGCCGGTGATGAGTCGGAGGCGGTGATGCAATCGGGCGGGCTGGGCAGCTTCCATGCCCACGAGGTGATCAACGTCGCCCAGCCGCACAACCCCGGGCCGCTGAAGGAATTTTTCGTGCGTATCGCGCGGATCCAGGCGGCAGAGGAACAGTACAAGCTGGAGCACCCCGGCTACGAAAACCGCTTGCGAGTATCGATCGTCACCGCGCGCAACGCACCGTCCCACGAGCGCGCGCTGAATACCCTGAAGAGCTGGGGAGTGATGGCCAACGATGCCTTCTTCCTGGGTGGCATCGAAAAGCGCCGGGTGTTGCAGGTGCTCAAGCCGCACATCTTCTTCGACGACCAGTCCGGACACCTGAAGAGCACCCGCACCGTGGCGCCTTCGGTGCATATCCCGTTCGGTGTAAGCAACCGCCCTGCTTGAACCTGGTCGCGAAGCTTGCGTCGGTGCGGTCGAGGTAGGAGCCGGCCTTGCCGGCGAACACCGGCACAGCCGCTGCCATGAACAGGGGCATCAGAACCAGCGGTCGTTACGCTTGCGCCCGCGGGTCAGCGCCGGCAGGATCAGCCCGGCCAACAGCCCGGCGCCAGCGATGCTGCCGCCATAAACCATGTAGCGCATCATCACCTGCTTGTTCTCGTCGCCCAGGCGCGCCTGGGTGTCGCGCAACGTCGACTGGCTCTGCTCGAGCTGTTCGTTCAGGGCCTTGTTGCGGGTTTCCAGCTCGTCGATCAGCGCCTTGCGCGAATCCAGGGTTTCCTGCATGCCCTGCACGCGGTTCTTCCAGCTGTCGTCGATGGTCTTGAGCTGGCCGGACAGCTCGGCCACCTGGGCGTCGAGCTGCGGCAGGCGCTCGTTCTGGCCGGGCACGGCCTGCAAGTCGCTGTTGAGGATCCACACCAGGTCGCCGCTCTGGCCACGCACCTGGCTGTAATTGCCCTGGCTGCTCACCAGCGTCACCTTCTGCCCTGACTTGAGCGTGCCGACGATACGATGGCCATCGGTGGGGCCGCTGCGCACGTAGGTGCTCAGGCTGTCGCTGACCCAGCGTGCGTCGCTGGCCGGATCCTCGGCATGGGCCGGGGCGGCGAGGGTGATCAGGGCGGTGATCAGGCCGCCGCGCAGGGCGGTGAGGGCAGGGGAGGCTGGCTGGATGTCTGGCATGCTGGTCTTCGCTGAAACAGGACGAATGAAGGCCCGATGACTGGGCCGCTGATCCGGTCGGGTGAATTGACCGTCAGCGAAAGACCGTTTTTTTGTAGGCAGGTTCACCGCCCGGAGTGGGAAATGTCTGCAGGATATTGCAAAAGCTAATGGCGTATTGATGGCGATTCAGCGGGCTGTTCGCCGACAAGGCCGGCTCCTACATGCGATCAGGGTAGGAGCCGGCCTTGCCGGTGAAGCTATCAGGTAACCACTTGATAGCACGGCACATACGCCGCGCCACCCGGCAATTTCATCCGGTGCTGGTCGACGAACGCCTGCAACAGCCGCCCCAGCGGGTCGAGGATCGCCGCGTCGCCGCGGATCTGGTACGGCCCGTGTTCCTCGATCAGGCGGATGCCCTTGTCCTTGACGTTGCCGGCGACAATCCCGGAAAACGCCCGGCGCAGGTTGGCCGCCAGCTCATGGGGCGGCAGGTCGCGACGCAGGGCCAGGTCGGCCATGTTCTGGTGGGTCGGGTCGAACGGGTGCTGGAAGCCGCCGTCGATCTTCAGCAGCCAGTTGAAGTGGAAGGCGTCGTTGCGCTCGCGGCGGAACTGCTTGACTGCCTTGAGCCCCTCGACCATATGCCGGGCCACTTCGGCCGGGTCGTCGATGATGATCTGGTAATGCCGCTGCGCCGCCTCGCCCAGGGTCGCGCCGACGAAGGCATGCAGTTGCAGCAGGAACGGCTCGGCGCTGCGTGGCCCGGTGAGGATCACCGGGAACGGCAGGTCCTGGTTGTCCGGGTGCATGAGGATGCCCAGCAGGTAGAGGAATTCCTCCGCCGTGCCGGCGCCGCCGGGGAAGATGATGATGCCGTGGCCGACGCGGACGAAGGCCTCCAGGCGCTTCTCGATGTCCGGCAGGATCACCAGTTCGTTGACGATCGGGTTGGGCGCCTCGGCGGCGATGATGCCCGGCTCGGTCAGGCCCAGGTAGCGGCTGCCGTGCATGCGCTGCTTGGCGTGGGCGATGGTGGCGCCCTTCATCGGGCCCTTCATCACCCCCGGGCCGCAGCCGGTGCAGACGTCCAGCTTGCGCAGGCCCAGCTCGTGGCCGACCTTCTTGGTGTACTGGTATTCCTCGCTGCTGATCGAGTGGCCGCCCCAGCACACGACCATTTTCGGCTCGACGCCGGGGCGCAGGGTGCGGGCGTTGCGCAGCAGGTGGAAGACGTAGTCGGTGATGCCCTGGGAGCTTTCCAGGTCGATGCGCTGGCTGGCCAGTTCGCTCTCGGTGTAGACGATGTCGCGCAGGGCGCTGAACAGCATCTCGCGGGTGCTGGCGATCATCTCGCCATCGACGAAGGCGTCGGCCGGGGCGTTGAGCAGCTCCAGGCGCACGCCGCGGTCCTGCTGGTGGATGCGCACCTCGAAGTCCTGGTAGGCCTCGAGGATGGTCTTGGCGTTGTCGACATGGGCGCCGGTGTTGAGGATGGCCAGGGCGCACTGGCGGAACAGGGTGTAGAGGCTGCCGGTACCGACTTCACTCAGTTGCTGGACTTCACGTTGCGACAGCGTCTCCAGGCTGCCCTTGGGGCTGACGGAGGCGTTGATGACATTGCGTTGGGGCATCTGGTCTTTCCTGTGCGGGTAAAACATCCTTCTTGGACAACACCATACAAGCAAACGTGCGTGGCAACGAGGGGGCGGGTGAAAAACCTTGGCGGCGACGGGCGGTGCGAATGCATGCCCTGGGCAGGGGCCTGTCAATAGCACAGTTGAGCGACTGTGCCGCAAGCCCGGCGGTGGTAGCTTTGTCGATAGCCTGGCCTGTTGCGATCTTGGCAGGCCAAGCCAATGTCTGTACGCCTGTCAGATCACTGAAAGGATTTCCAACATGAAAAGGTCCATGACTGCCCTGGCCGTATCCGCAGCGCTCACCTTCAGCGTCACTGTTGCGAACGCTTCCGTGCACCCGGCCCCGATCACCGCGCCGCAAAGCGCCAATCAGGTTACCGCCTCGCTTGAGACGCCCTTCGTCACCACGCAAGCAACCCAGCAAGTTCAGCTGGCCAGCCTCGCCAGAAGCTGCTCCGATGAGCGCTACTCCTGGTGGGAATACAGCGGTTGGGAAATCGTTGGTTGCCTGGCCAGCGGCCAGTGGTGACTGTCGACATGGCCCTGGCGCGTGACACGCGCGCCAGGGCCCGGGAGTAGCTTGATCGAGCGGCATGCATGTGACGGGTTTCGCGCTCAGGCGACCTGGAACACATGCCGCAGGTATGCCACGAAGTTCTCGTCCCGGCACTGGGTCTTGCCTGGGCTGTCGGAGATCTTCGCCACTGGCGCGCCGTTGCACGCGGTCATCTTGATCACGATGTTCATCGGCGCGACGCCGGGGATATCGCAGGTGAGGTGGGTGCCGATGCCGAAGCTGACATGGATACGGCCGTTCAGCGCACGGTACAGCTCGAGCATCTTCTGGAAGTCCAGGCCGTCGGAGAAGATCAGGGTCTTGCTCCTGGGGTCGATGCCCAGGCGCTGGTAGTGGGCTATGGCCTTCTCGGCCCAGGCCAGCGGCTCGCCCGAGTCGTGGCGCAGGCCGTCGAACAGCTTGGCGAAGTAAAGGTCGAAGTCTCTCATGAAGGCATCCATGCCGATGCAGTCGGTCAGGGCGATACCCAATTGGCCACGGTACTCACGTACCCAGCATTCCAGCGCGGCGGCCTGGCTGTCGAGCAGCCGTGGGCCGAGTTGCTGGTGGGCCATGAACCATTCGTGGGCCATGGTGCCGATCGGCTTGACCTGGTACTCGCGGGCCAGGTGCAGGTTGCTGGTGCCGACGAACTTGCCTGGGAAGTCGCGCTTGAGGATGTGCACCACCTCTTCCTGCACCCGGTACGAGAAGCGCCGACGAGTGCCGAAGTCGGCCAGTTGCAGGCCTGCCAGTTCGTCGTCGCTGGCCTGCGCCCTGAGCCAGTCGAGCTTCTGGTACAGGCGCTCGCCGACCTGTTCGATCACCACCTCGCGATAACGATAGCGGTTGCGCACCTCGCTGATGATCGCCAGCAGCGGGATCTCGAACAGGATCACATGCAGCCATGGGCCGCGGATGCGGATCGCCAGTTGCCCGGCATCGTCCAGGCCTACCTGCACGTAGCGCAGGTTGAAGCGGAACAGGCTGAGGAAGCGGATGAAGTCCGGCTTGATGAACGGGATCTTTTCCAGGTAAGCCAGCTGGTCGTGGGTCACCGAGACATCGGCCAACTGTTCGACCTGGTAGCGGATTTCGGCCAGGTAGGGCGCCAGGTCCTCGTTGTTGCGGCAGCGCAACTCCCATTCCACCTCGGCGTTGGGGTAGTTGTGCAGTACCGCCTGCATCATGGTGATCTTGTAGAAGTCGGTGTCCAGCAGGTTCTGGATGATCCGCGGGCCGAAAACGCTATCGCTCATGGGCGTTGCTCCTTGAGTTGCGCCAGTTGACGGTCCAGCGCCGGTTCATCGGGACACAGGTGGATGCCGGCGCCGGCCATCTGTGCGCAGGCCTGTTCGGCGCCCTCGGCGCTCAGTGCGCGGCAGGCCGGCAGGTACAACAGCACCTCGAACCCGGCGCGGCGCAGTTGCAGGGCCGTGGTGCGCACGCAGTAGTCCAGGGCCAGGCCGCCGACGATGATCGCCTGCGCCTGTTGCACCTTGAGGTATTCGATGACGCCGGTGGAGCGGCGTTCGCCGAGGTCGTGATAGCAGGCGCCGTAGGGGTGCAGGTCGGGTTCGACGCCTTTCCACACGAAGTAGTCGTAGTCGATGGGGGCGGGCAGGCCGGGCAGCAGCTCGAAGCCCGGGGTGCCCGGGACGCAGTGGCTGACCCAGGTCAGGTCGGCGTTGGCCAGGGCCAGCGGTTGCAGCATTTGCCCGGCGTCGGCCACTACCCAGGCGGCGTTGGCCGGGTGGGCATCCTTGCTGCCCAGGCGCAGCGAGGCGCGGCGGGCCATGGCGTTGAGCGCCGGGGCGATCTGCTCGCCGCCGGGCACCGGCAGTTCGTGGGGCGCGTTGGTGGTGAAGCCGTTCTGGGCGTCGACGTCGAAGCTGGCGATTTTCATCTGGTATCTCTCCCTGGCTGGCTTGGCCATATAATCCACCTGGTAAATTAAGTGTGTCAAGTGGCCTTTTCTTATGGATTTAATCCTTGATCTATTTAATCGCCCTGGTGGAATATGGTGGCACCTCGGAATGGAGTGAGTGTGTGAGTAGTGCAGAAGTCCTGGCCAGCGTGGATATCGTCGCGTTGCGCCTGTCCCCGCAAACCCAGCGCCTGCAGGTGCTGCTGCACTTGCGCGAGCGCGAGCCACATGCTGGGCAGTGGGCCTTGCCGGGGGTGATCGTCAATGGGCGTACTCCGGACAACAGCCTGGACGCCGCCGCCGCGCGGGCCTTGGTGGAAAAGGCGCGGGTAGTGCCGCGGCATCTGGAGCAGGTCGGGACCGAGGGCAATGCCTTTCGCGACCCGCGGGGCTGGTCGTTGAGCACCTACTACCTGGCGCTGCTCGATCCCGATGGGCAGGTCGACGAGACGCAACTGGCCTTCGTCGACCTGGACGAGCTGCTGACCCGCAAGCGGCTGTTGCCGTTCGACCATCGCCTGCTGGTCGAGCGCGCTTGTGAGCGCTTGGCGGCCAAGACCGTGTACAGCAACCTGCCGCTGTACCTGGTGCCGGCGCGCTTTACCGTGCTGGATGCCCTGGCCGCGGCGCAGGCGTGCCTGGGGCAGGCGGTCAACGGCACCTCGCTGCGCAAACGCCTGGAGCGGATGAGAGCGGCGGGCTGGGTGGAGGACACCGGGGAGAAGCATCAGCCCAGGCTGGGGCGGCCGCAGCAGTTGTACCGTCATACGCCGCAGGGGACGGGGGCATTCATGTTCGACCGTAGTTTGTTGGCGGGCGGCTAGGGCGCCGTCACTTGCTGGCGAAGCGGACGCCGCGGTGCTTGGCACCGGCCGTGCCGGTGTTCGCCGGCAAGCCGGCTCCTACACTGATTGCGACCTGCCTGACCGGTAGGAGCCAGCTTGCTGGCGAAGCAGGCGACGCGGTGGCTGGCTCCCACGGGTGCGTCGTCTAGGCGACAGAAGATCCTTGCAGCTATCCTTGCACCATGACCAGCCAGCCCCCTCTACGCCACCCATGCCCGCCAGGCGCCTGTGACTGCGGGCGCGAACGCCTGGCCGATGGCCCGCAGCGGCGCATCCTGCTGCTTACCCGCGAGGAAGAAAAACGCCTGGTCGCTCGCCTGGAAAACCTCAAGGACCTCGACGACCTGTACCACCTGCAAGCGCGCCTCTACGCGCAATTAGGTATCCGCGTGAACATCAGCCCCGGTCTCAACGAAGTGCGCACCATGCGTGGCATCGCCATCGAGCTGGAGCAGCAGCCGGGCCTGTGCCGCAAGACCCGCCAAGCGATCCCGGCCGCCATCCGCCGCGGCCTCGAGCGTAATCCGCAGGTGGCCTTCCGTCTGCTCGATGCCCACGATCTGCTGCGCGACGCCTGAACCTCAGCGCATCGCCGCCAGCTTGATGCCAAAACCCAGCAGGCATGCCCCGGCCAGGCGTTCGAGCGCATGCGTCACCCGTGGGCTGGCGCGCATGCGTTCGGCCAGGTGATGGGTGAGCAGCACGGCCACCAGCCCATAAAGCAGGGTCAGCCCGGCCACGGTCAGGGCCATGAAGGCGAAGGTCAGCATGCCCTGGTGGCGCACCGGGTCGATGAACAGCGGGAAGAATGCCATGTAGAACATGATCGCCTTGGGGTTGAGCAGGGTGATCATCATGGTCTGGCGCAGGTAACGGCCACTGGCCATGCCGCTGTCGCGTGGCGCCGCGCCGGGCTTGCTCAGGATCATGCGCAGACCGAGCCAGGCCAGGTAGGCCGCGCCGGCCCATTGCACCACGTGGAAGGCGGCCGGGTAGGCGGCCAGCAGGGCGGCGACGCCGGCCACCGCCAGCCACATCAGCACTTGGTCGCCGAGGATCACCCCGCAGGTGGCGGCCAGGCCACCTTTGATGCCGCCCTTGCCGGTGGCGGTGATCAGGGCGAAGTTGCCGGGGCCCGGGATTGCCAGGAGGATGAGGAACGCGATCACGAAAGCGCCGTAGTCGGTCACGCCGAGCATGGGGAATCTCCTGGAGGGTGGGGGCAGAGAGGGATATATGCCATCATCCGCGGCACTTGCAAAGTGGCAAGGGCACAAGGAGGTGGAGATGGCGTTTTGCGCGGATGAGCGGGCGCAGTTGCTGGCGGTCAAGGGCGTGGGCCCTACCGTGGTGCAGCGCCTGGAGCAGCTGGGGTTCGACTCGCTGGCGCAGTTGGCCGAGGCCGATGCCCTGCAGATCGTCGCTGCGGCGGCGAGCCTGGTGGGCAGCAGTTGCTGGAAGAATAGCCCCCAGGCCCGGGCGGCGATCCAGGCGGCCATCGCCCGGGCGCGCGAGTCGACCCGCGCGCCTGGCTAATTTTCCCTTGTTGTTGTTCGTTCCCTTGAAAGCCGCCCTGCGCCAGGCGCGTTCGGCCCTCATCATCAAGGAGATAGGCAATGACTTCCGTTTTCGACCGCGACGATATCCAGTTCCAGGTAGTGGTCAACCATGAAGAGCAGTATTCGATCTGGCCGGACTACAAGGCCATTCCCAACGGCTGGCGCGCGGTGGGCAAGAGCGGCCTGAAGAAGGACTGCCTGGCTTACATCGACGAGGTGTGGACCGACATGCGTCCGCTGAGCCTGCGCCAGCAGATGGCCGCGGCGCAGTAGGGCCGTGTCGGCACTGAACCTGCTGTGCCTGCCGTACTCTGGCGCCAGTGCCATGGTCTACAGCCGCTGGCGGCGCAAGTTGCCAGCTTGGCTGCAGGTGCGTCCGCTGGAATTGCCCGGGCGCGGTGCGCGCATGGCCGAGTCCTTGCACACCGACCTGCAGGCGTTGGCCCGGCAGCTGGCTGCCGAGCAGCGGCTGGCGACTCATGCGCCTTATGCGTTGCTTGGGCATAGCCTGGGGGCGCTGGTGGCGTTCGAGTTGGCTCACGAGTTACGTGCGTTGGGCTGTCCGGCGCCGGTGGCGTTGCTTGCCTGTGGCACTGCCGCGCCCACCCGCCGCGAGGATTACGACAGCCCCCGCTGGACCGAGCCGCGCGGTGATGCCGAGCTGATCGCCGAGCTGCGCAAGCTGGGCGGGACGCCGGAGGAGGCTTTGGGCAACGAAGAACTGATGAGTTTGACCTTGCCGATCGTGCAGGCTGACTTTCTGCTCTGTGGGCGTTACGCCTATCGGCAGCGGGCGCCTTTGAGTTGTCCGCTGCATGTGTTCGCTGGCGTGGATGATCGGGCCAGTGACGAGCAGTTGCAGGCGTGGCGGCGAGAGACGGTGGGTGAGTATTCGCTGGCCAAGTTTCCCGGGGGGCATTTCTTCATTCATGAGCATGAGGATCGGGTGCTTGAAGCGCTCATTCGTACTTTGGAGCCGCTGCGGCTTTCTGCTTGATTCTTGCTCTTGCTCTTGCTCCGCTTTTGATTTTGCTTCTAAGCGTGCGATAGTTCAGGCAACACAAATTGCGACTTCAGGAGGCCGAGCGGAGTTCTTGC
>NZ_JBMDJI010000055.1:0-22752 GCF_057809115.1 Pseudomonas sp. FG47 | reverse complement strand
AACAGATGTAGGAGCCGGCTTGCCGGCGAAGCGCCGCGCGGGCGGCGCTCGATCTGCTAGGCGCTGAATGCCTAACGGCGGACACCCCTCACCACAAACACAACCTCCAGACGGACACCTCTCAACACCAAAACCCTCTCCCGACAGGCACCTCTTAACCCCAACACCTCTATATAGACAACCACCCCCAAAAACAAAGCGGGGAGGCCTACCGGCCTCCCCGCTTCTATATAGCTACACCACCAGCCAATCACTCAGCCTTGAGGCTGACCCGGCCAAACGCCTTCTTGCCCGCCTGGCACACATGGGTCGCACCCAGCCCAAACATGAAGTCACGATCCACCACCGCACCATCAACCTTCACCGCCCCCGCGCTCAGCAGATCCCGCGCCTGCGCCGAGTTCTTCACCAGGCCAGCCCGGTTCAACACCGCAGCGATCGGCAGGTCTTCAGCCGCAGCGACCTCAATCTCCGGCAGGTCCTCCGGCAGCTCGCCTTCCTTCATACGATTGCCCGCGGCACGGTGCGCATTGGCCGCCGCTTCTTCACCATGGAAGCGCGCGACGATCTCCTCGGCCAGCTTGATCTTGATATCCCGTGGGTTGGCGCCCTTCTCGACATCCGCACGGAACTGCTCGATCTCTTCCATGGAGCGGAAGCTCAGCAATTCGAAGTAGCGCCACATCAGCGTATCCGGAATCGATACCAGCTTGCCGTACATCACCCCTGGCGCTTCCTGGATGCCGACATAATTGCCCAGCGACTTGGACATCTTCTTCACACCATCCAAGCCCTCGAGCAGGGGCATGGTGACGATGTTCTGCGCCTCCTGGCCGTAGGAGCGCTGCAACTCACGCCCCATCAGCAGGTTGAACTTCTGGTCGGTACCGCCCAGCTCGACATCGGCCTTGAGCGCCACGGAGTCATAGCCCTGCACCAGCGGATAAAGAAACTCATGGATCGCGATCGGCTGGTTGCTGCTGTAACGCTTATCGAAGTCGTCACGCTCGAGCATGCGCGCAACCGTGTACTGCGACGCCAGACGAATGAAATCAGCCGGGGTCAGCTGGTCCATCCAGGTGGAGTTGAACGCGACCTCGGTCTTGGCCGGGTCGAGAATCTTGAACACCTGCTGCTTGTAGGTCTCGGCGTTGTCCAGCACCTGCTCACGGGTCAGCGGCGGACGGGTGGCACTTTTGCCGCTCGGGTCGCCGATCATGCCGGTGAAGTCACCAATCAGGAAAATGACCTGGTGGCCCAGCTCCTGGAACTGGCGCAGCTTGTTGATCAGCACCGTGTGCCCCAGGTGCAGGTCAGGCGCGGTTGGGTCGAAGCCCGCTTTAATGCGCAGTGGTTGGCCGCGCTTGAGCTTCTCCACCAGTTCCGACTCGACCAATACCTCTTCCGCACCGCGCTTGATAAGCGCCAGCTGCTCTTCAACCGACTTCATAGACAGACCCGCAAGGCTCAGATTCAAGGGGAGCCAACCATACAAGATCGGCCATCAAATACAAGTTTCGCAAAGGAATGTGACCCGAACGGCGTGCCGCGGCGTCTACGCGCCCTTGCGCGAAAATGGATTTGGTTATATTTTATACAGTTATTTCATCTTCATCATGTCATTCATCTTTTCCATTTCATTTTTCATTCACTTTTCAAAGTCACCTTACCTATGACCAACGAACCGCCTAAAGCGCCCCCGCTTTATCCGAAAAGCCATCTGTTGGCCGCCAGCGGCATCGCCGCCCTTCTCAGCCTGGCCTTGCTGGTCTTTCCTTCCAGCGAAGTCGAAGCCAAGAAAACCACCCTCAGCCTCGAGCTGGAAAGCCCGGCCGAACAGCTGAAGGACGAGTCCCGCGCCGCGCCGCTGGTGCAGGCCGAGCAGAACAGCGACTCGCCCTTCGCCCAGATCGAAGGCGAACAGGCCACCACCGCCGAGACCAAGGCCGCGCCCGCCGCCGTCGCCAAGCAAGAGGAAAAGGCCCCCGGCCACCGCGAAGTAGTCGTGGCCCGTGGCGATACCCTTTCCACCCTGTTCAACAAGGTCGGCCTGCCGGCCAACGTGGTGCATGACCTGCTGGCGAGCAACAAGCAGGCCAAGCAGTTCAGCCAGCTCAAGCATGGCCAGGTGCTGCAGTTCGAACTGGACAAGGACGGCCAGTTGACCAGCCTGCACAGCAAGGTCAGCAACCTCGAGACCATCCGCCTGACCCGTACCGACAAGGGCTTCAGCTTCGCTCGCGAGATCAGCAAGCCCGTGGTGCGCACTGCCTACGCCCATGGCGTGATCAAAAGCTCGCTGTCGGCCTCGGCCCAGCGCGCCGGCCTGTCCCACAGCATGACCATGGACATGGCGCGCATCCTCGGTTACGACATCGACTTCGCCCAGGACATCCGCCCCGGCGACGAATTCGACGTGGTCTACGAGCAGAAGATGATGGATGGCAAGGTGGTCGGCACCGGCAACATCCTCTCCGCCCGCTTCACCAACCGCGGCAAGACCTACACCGCCGTGCGCTACACCAACAAGCAGGGCAACACCAACTACTACACCGCCGACGGCAATAGCCTGCGCAAGGCGTTCATCCGCACCCCGGTGGACTTCGCCCGCATCAGTTCGCGCTTCTCGGCCGGACGCAAGCACCCGATCCTGAACAAGATCCGCGCCCACAAGGGCGTCGACTATGCCGCCCCGCGCGGCACGCCGATCAAGGCCGCCGGCGATGGCCGCATCGAGCTGGCCGGTCGTCGCGGTGGCTACGGCAACACCGTGATCATCGCCCACGGCAATTCCTACAAGACGCTATACGGCCACATGCAGGGCTTTGCCAAGGGCATCAAGACCGGCAGCTCGGTGAAACAGGGCCAGATCATCGGCTATATCGGCACCACCGGCCTGTCCACCGGCCCACACCTGCACTACGAGTTCCAGGTCAACGGCGTGCACGTCGACCCGCTTAGCCAGAAGGTGCCGATGGCCGACCCGATCGCCAAGGCCGAGCGTCAGCGCTTCAACCAGCAGAGCCAGCCCCTGATCGCCCGCATGGATCAGGAAAAAGCCACCCTGCTCGCCGCCAACAAGCGCTGAGCCCATGGCTCTCTATCTGGGTGTGATGTCCGGGACCAGCCTCGATGGCCTGGACATCGCCTTGATCGAACAACACGAGCAGCCCCGGCTGCTCGCCACCCACTACATTCCCATGCCCGTCGACTTGCGCCAGGATCTGCTCGGGCTTTGCGCCAGCGGCCCAGACGAGATAGCCCGGGCGGCATTGGCGGAGAACCGCTGGGCCACCCTGGCCGCTCAGGGCGTCAATCACCTATTGGCCACCCGAGGCTTGGGGCCCGATGCGATTCATGCCATCGGCAGCCATGGCCAGACGGTTCGCCATGAACCAGCCCGCGGCTTCACCGTGCAGATCGGCAACCCGGCGTTGTTGGCCGAGCTCACCGGAATCTGCGTGGTGGGCGACTTTCGTCGCCGCGACGTGGCAGCTGGTGGCCAGGGCGCCCCCTTGGTACCAGCGTTTCACGAAGCGCTGTTCGGCCAGCTCGGCCAGCGCCTGGCGGTCCTCAACGTCGGCGGCTTCAGCAACCTGAGCCTGATCGAGCGCGACCAGCCGGTGCACGGTTTCGACTGCGGCCCGGGCAACGTGCTGCTGGATGCCTGGATCGAACGTAAGCAGGGCCAGGCTTTCGACGCCAACGGCGCCTGGGCGGCCAGCGGTAACGTCCGCCCAGACCTGCTGAGCGCCTTGTTGAGCGATCCATTCTTCGCCGGCAGTGGCCCGAAGAGCACCGGCCGCGAGGTATTCAACCTGCCCTGGCTGGATGCGCATCTGGCGCGCCTGCAGGCCTACCCGGACCAAGATGTCCAGGCAACTCTGCTGGAACTGACGGCAAGCAGCATCATTGACTCGTTGCGCCAGGCACAGGACCGCACCGAAGCCCTGCTGGTCTGTGGTGGCGGTGCGCGTAACGGTGCATTGATGGCGCGCCTGGCCGCGCTGCTGCCAAGCGTCAAGGTCGCCAGCACCGCCGCACATGGCGTGGACCCCGACTGGGTCGAAGCCATGGCCTTCGCCTGGCTCGCCCACTGCTGCCTCGAAGGCATTCCCGCCAACCGCCCCAGCGTCACCGCCGCCAAGGGCCTGCGCATTCTCGGCGCGATCTACCCCGCCTGAGCCCTCACCCGCAGAATGCAAAACGCCGCGCAATAGCGCGGCGTTTTGCATTACAGCCAGCCGATCAGATCGAGAACGACGAACCGCAACCGCAGGTGGTGGTGGCGTTCGGGTTCTTGATCACGAAGCGCGAACCTTCCAGGCCTTCCTGGTAGTCCACTTCGGCGCCAGCCAGGTATTGGTAGCTCATCGGATCGACCACCAGCGCCACGCCTTCGCGCTCGACGATGGTGTCGTCGTCGGCGACGTCTTCATCGAAGGTGAAACCGTACTGGAAGCCCGAGCAACCGCCGCCGGTCACGAAGACGCGCAGCTTCAGGCGATCATTGCCCTCTTCGCTGACCAGGGTCTTGACCTTGTGCGCGGCCCCGGGGGTGAACTCCAAAGCCGTGGGGGTGAAGGTTTCGACGCTCATGTTGATTCTCCCGGCGCAATGCCGCCATAAAACTCGATGGGGCGTATTATCCGCTTGTCCGAGAAAATCGGTCAACAATACGAAAGCTGCAAGTGACAAGCTACAAGCTGCGAGCCAATCGCAACACGATCACTTGCAGCTTGAGCCTTGCTGCTCAGCGCCGCTCTTAAGGCAGCAGACCGGCGTGGGACAGGCCCATGCGC
Organism: Pseudomonas sp. FG47; assembly: GCF_057809115.1. Taxonomy (NCBI): domain Bacteria; kingdom Pseudomonadati; phylum Pseudomonadota; class Gammaproteobacteria; order Pseudomonadales; family Pseudomonadaceae; genus Pseudomonas; species Pseudomonas sp. FG47. Next base: position 17,950 of record NZ_JBMDJI010000055.1, on the reverse strand, counting down.
TCGTCGAGGCCGAACAGGATGTTGAGGTTCTGCACCGCCTGGCCCGACGCGCCCTTGACCAGGTTGTCGATCACCGACAGCACCACCACCAGGTCACCGCCTTGAGGCCGGTGCACGGCGATACGGCAAACGTTGGCACCGCGCACGCTACGGGTTTCCGGGTGGCTACCGGCCGGCATCACGTCGACGAACGGTTCATTGCCATAGCGCTTCTCGAACAACGCCTGCAGGTCGACCGAGGTATCGGCGACCGTCGCGTACAGGGTGGCATGAATGCCACGGATCATCGGCGTCAGGTGCGGCACGAAGGTCAGGCCAATTTCCTTGCCCGCCGCCTGGCGCAGGCCCTGGCTGATTTCTGGCAGATGCCGATGCCCCTTGACGGCGTAGGCCTTCATGCTCTCCCCGGCTTCGCAGAACAGCGAACCGACCGCAGCGCCACGCCCGGCGCCGCTGACGCCCGACTTGCAGTCGGCGATCAGCCGCAATGGGTCGGCCAAACCGGCCTCCAGTAGCGGCAGCAAACCCAACTGGGTGGCGGTCGGGTAGCAGCCGGGCACGGCGATCAGGCGCGCCTGGCGGATCTTCTCGCGGTTCACTTCCGGCAGGCCGTAGACCGCATCCTTGAGTAGCTCAGGCGCGCCGTGGGGCTGGCCGTACCACTTGCCCCATTCGTTGGCGTCCTGCAGGCGGAAGTCCGCCGACAGGTCGATGACCTTGGTGCCAGCGGCCAGCAGTTCACCGGCCAGGGCATGGGCCACGCCATGGGGGGTGGCGAAGAACACCACGTCGCAAGCGGCGAGGGCCTTGCTGTCCGGCACGCTGAAGGCCAGGCCGTCGTAGTGGCCACGCAGGTTCGGGTACATGTCGGCAACCGCCACGCCCGCCTCGGAGCGCGAAGTGATCACCGCCACCTCGGCCTGTGGGTGCTGCGCCAGCAGACGCAGCAGTTCGACACCGGTGTACCCTGTGCCGCCGACGATACCGACCTTGATCATGACACTTGCCCCTTATCAACCAGTCCACTGGAAAGCGCACGATAATAGGGGCGCCGAGCGCCTGTAACAACTCTTCGGATGACCCTTCGGGCCCTTGGCCTCTACTATCTGACGACCGTGAAAACCTGAAGGAACCCTCCATGCTCTATCTATGGATCAAGGCGCTGCACATCGTCAGCGTGGTCTGCTGGTTCGCCGGCCTGTTCTACCTGCCACGCCTGTTCGTCTACCACGCCCAGAGCCAGGACAGCATCAGCCTCGAACGCTTCATCACCATGGAGCGCAAGCTGTATCGCGGCATCATGAACCCAGCCATGATCGCCACCTATGTGTTCGGCGGCTGGATGCTGTATCTCAACCCGGGCTGGCTGAGCCAAGGCTGGCTGCATGCCAAGCTGACCCTGGTCGCCGTGCTTACCGTTTACCATCACATGTGCGGCGCCCAGCGCAAACGCTTCGCCGCTGGCACCAATACCCGCAGCCATGTCTACTATCGCTGGTTCAACGAAGCCCCGGTGCTGATTTTGCTGGGTATCGCAATTTTGGTGGTGGTCAAGCCGTTCTAAGGGTAACCCGTCATTTACAAGGAGTTTCACCATGTCCCTGCCCGCGTCGCTACAACATCTGCGCTTGCCCCTGGTGGCCGCGCCGATGTTCCTGATCTCCAACCCCGCACTGGTCCTGGCCTGCTGCGCCAATGGCGTGGTCGGGAGTTTCCCGGCCCTCAACCAGCGCGACAGCGCGGGCTTCAAGGCCTGGCTCGAAGAGATCGAGGCAGGGCTGGCGAAACTGGACCAACCAGTGCCCTACGCCGTGAACCTGATCGTGCATGCGAGCAACCCCCGCCTGCAGGCCGACCTGGCCTTGTGCGTCGAGCACCGGGTACCGATCGTCATCACCAGCCTGGGCGCGGTGAAGGAAGTGGTCGATGCCGTGCACGGCTATGGTGGCCTGGTGTTCCATGACGTGACTACCCGCCGACACGCCGAGAAGGCCGCCGAAGCTGGAGTAGACGGCCTAATCGCCGTGGCGGCGGGCGCAGGCGGCCATGCCGGCAGCTGGAGCCCGCTGGCGCTGCTGGCCGAGATCCGTCAGTTCTTCGACAAGACCGTGCTGCTGTCGGGCTGCCTCAACCACGGCCATGAGCTGCTGGCCGCCCAGGTACTGGGTGCCGACCTCGGCTACATGGGCACGCGCCTGATCGCCACCCGCGAAAGCCAGGCCCAGGACGCGTACAAACAGATGATCCTAGGCGCCAAAGCCGCCGATGTGGTACTGACCCCGGCAGTCTCTGGCATCCCCGCCAGCTTCCTGCGCCAGAGCCTGGAACAGGCCGGCTACGACCAGGCGACGCTCAAGGGCAACCACGAGGCCGGCAAGCTCAAGCCGATCGGCGACGAGGCCAAGGCCTGGAAGACCATCTGGTCGGCGGGACAGGGGGTTGGTGAGATCAACGACCTGCCCAGCATCGCCGAGCTGGTCGAGCGCCTGAGCGGCGAGTATCGCGCGGCGCTGGAGCGTACCCAGCAGCTGCGCAGCAACGTCTTGTAGCAAAGCGGCCAGGCTGTACACTAGGCGCCCCTCACGCCCCAGGAGCCTTGCATGACCCGTTACGCCTTGATCACCGGTGCTTCCAGCGGCCTGGGCCTGGCCCTGGCGGAAGCTCTGGCACGGCGCGGGCGCAACTTGATCCTGGTGGCGCGCCAGCGCGAGACGCTGGAGCCGGTGGCCATCGAACTGACCCAGCGCTTCGGCGTCGAGGTGCTGTTCCGGGCCTGCGACCTCAGCCAGCCCCTACGCCTGTCAGGCTTCGTGCTGGAACTGGAGGAAGGTGAGCGGCGCATCGACCTGCTGGTCAACTGCGCCGGGCAGCGTAGGTATGGGCCGTTCCTGGCCCATGAGTGGGCCGACGAGCAGGATCTGCTGGAAGTCAACATCCTGGCCCTGAGCCGGCTGTGCCACGCCATCGGCAACCTGATGGCAATCCAGGGGGGTGGGCAGATCCTCAATATCGCCGGCCTGGCGGGTGTCGCTCCCGGGCCGTGGATGGCCGCCTATGCCGCCAGCAAGGCCTATGTACTGAGTTTTTCCGAGGCACTGCGTGAAGAGCTGCGCCGTACCGGCATCAAAGTCTCAGTGTTGTGTCCGGGCCCGGTACGCTCCTCGAAACGCCCCATTCCCCGTCTTGACGCCAGCAGCCCCAGCCCCGAGGAGATCGCCCTGTACACCGTGCGCGCCCTGGACAAGAACCGCGCGCTGATCCTGCCTGGGCGCCGCAACCGCTGGCTGGCCTTCGCCCCACGCCTGCTGCCGCGCTGGCTGACACGCAAGCTCGCCGGGATGATCCACCGCCGCTATTGCCCCGCCGGCCTGGAATAAGCACTGGGCGAGCGCCCCTTGCCTCAGTACACTCGGGCCCATACTCACCATGGAGCACGTGCTGTGGACGATTTATTCCTCAAAATCATCAACCGGGAAATCCCGGCGGATATCATCTACGAAGACGAGCAGGTCCTCGCGTTCAAGGATATCGCCCCCGCGGCGCCGGTTCATTTCCTGGTCATCCCCAAGAAGCACATCCGCACCCTCAACGACCTGACCGAAGAGGACAAGGCCCTGGCCGGGCACATCCTGTTCACCGCCCAGCGCCTGGCTGTCGAGCAAGGCTGCGAGGAAGGCTTCCGTGTGGTCATGAACTGCAACCCGAAAGGCGGCCAGACCGTCTACCACATCCATATGCACGTGCTTGGCCAGCGCCAGATGAACTGGCCGCCGGGCTGACCCAAGGCAAGCTCCACCCGGACGATTGAGGTAGACTGTCGGGCATCACTTCAGCGGAGGTGCCCGATGGCTACCGAACGTCACTACTCGCCGCTCGACCGCTTGTTGCTGCAGGCCGATACCGCCATGCGCACCTTGCTGCCCTTCAGCGGCCAACCCGCCCGCCCTTCACCGGCCATCGTCCAGCCGGACGCCGAACTCGACGAGCAACAGGCCCGCCATGTTGCCGGCCTGATGCGTATCAACCATACCGGCGAAGTTTGCGCCCAGGCGCTGTACCAGGGCCAGGCCCTGACCGCCAAGCTGCCCCAGGTGCGCAAGGCCATGGAGCACGCGGCGGAAGAAGAAATCGACCACCTGGCCTGGTGCGAACAACGCATCCGCCAGCTCAATAGCCACCCCAGCGTGCTCAATCCGCTGTTCTATGGCATGTCGTTCGGCATCGGCGCCCTCGCCGGCCTGGTCAGCGACAAGGTCAGCCTGGGCTTTGTCGCAGCCACCGAACACCAGGTGTGCAAGCATCTGGACGAACACCTGGAACAAATCCCTGAAAGCGACGGCAAGTCCCGGGCGATTCTCGAACAGATGCGCGTCGACGAAGAGCATCATGCCGAGTCAGCCCTTGAAGCCGGCGGTTATCGCTTCCCGGCACCGGTGCGCTTTGGCATGAGCCTGCTGGCCAAGGTCATGACCAAGAGCACCTACCGCATCTGAGGAACACCGGATGGATCGCTTCGACGCCAAGGACCTGGCACGCGCCGTAAGCGCAGGTATTCTGCAGCCCGGCCAGGACCAAGCCCTGCTGGACTTCCTGCGCCGCCAGCCCCAGGCTGGCGGCAGCTTCCAGCTGGCCCATGTCGCCTTCTACTTCGGCGCCTTGCTGATCATGGGCGCCATGGGCTGGTTGCTCACCGAAGCCTGGATGACCCTTGGCGACGGCGCGCTGCTGGCCATCGCCATGGTCTATATCGGCGGCATCACCCTGTTCGCCCTGTCGATGCAACGCCGCGGCCAACCCATCGCTGCCGGGGTGCTGGGCGCCGTGGCGGTGAGCATCGTGCCGCTGGCGGTGTTCGCCATCGAGCGATTGGCCGGCTGGTGGCCGCTGGATGATGCACAGGGTGACTATCACCACTACTACACCTACGTGCAGGGCGGTTGGCTGGCGATGGAAGCGGCGACGGTACTGGCCGGCCTGCTGATGCTGCGGTTGATTCCCTTCCCGTTCATCGTCATGCCGATTGCCGTGGCACTCTGGTTCATGTCCATGGACCTGAGCGAATGGTTCTACGGCGATGTGTTCAGTTGGGAGCAACGCCGCACGGTGTCGCTGTGGTTCGGCCTTGGCCTGCTGCTGGTATTCGTCGTGATCGACGGGCGCACCGAGCGGGACTATGCCTTCTGGGGCTATCTCGCCGGACTGACGGCGTTCTGGGGCGGGCTGACCTTGCTCGACAGCGCCAGCGAGTGGGGCAAGTTCCTGTACTGCCTGATCAACCTGGGGCTGATGGGCCTGGCGGTGCTACTGCGCCGACCGCTGTTCATGGTGTTCGGGGCGATGGGGGTGGCGGCTTACCTCGGCTACCTGTCGTACGAAGTGTTCGCCGACTCGCTGTTGTTCCCCGTCGTGTTGACCCTGATCGGCCTGGGCGTGATCGTGCTGGGGGTGCAGTACCAGAAGCGCCGCGAGCGGCTCAGCGAGTCACTGCAGGCAAAGCTGCCACAGTGGCTACAGGCAGCGTTGCCGGCATTGCGTCGCGGATAGACGCCATCACCGGGCAAGCCCGCGCCCACGACTGTCCGTGCAGCAGACAGCGTGGGCGCAGGCTTGCCCCGCGTTCGTCTCAACCCAGTTCGACAATCTCGTAGCCGTGGCTGATTTCCACGCCGGCACGCTCGAGCATGATCGACGCCGAGCAGTACTTCTCGGCCGACAGCTCTACCGCGCGCTTGACCTGCGCCTCTTTCAGCCCGCGCCCTTTGACCACGAAGTTCATGTGGATCTTGGTGAACACCTTCGGGTCTTCACTGGCACGCTCGGCCTCGAGGAAGGCTTCGCAGCTTTCCACCGCCTGGCGCGATTTCTTCAGGATGCTCACCACATCGAAACTGCTGCAGCCGCCCAGGCCCAGCAGCAGCATTTCCATCGGACGCACACCGAGGTTGCGGCCTCCGGCTTCGGGCGGACCGTCCATGACCACGACATGGCCGCTCCCCGACTCGCCGAGGAACATCGCTTCACCGGCCCACTGGATGCGTGCCTTCATCTATCCGGACTCCAAATGCGTAAAAGGGTGTCAGCTTAGACCTTGCGGCGCCGTCGGAAAAGCTCAAGCCGTGGCGCTTTTGTGCCGATGCAGGGTGAAGTGTCTGATAAGCTGGCGCCAAACGACTGGCGCCAACCGCCAGACGATCTATAAAAAGCCAATGCGTAGCATCGAACAGGATTTCGTGATGGTCTCCTCAGCCCTGCCACCCAAGATCAAGAACATCGACAAGTTGCTGGCCCACTGCCAACGCCGCCGCTATGCCGCCAAAAGCAGCATCATTTGCGCCGGTGATAGGGCCGAGACGCTGTCGTTCATCGTCAAGGGCTCGGTGACCATCCTGATCGAGGACGACGACGGTCACGAAATGATCATCGCCTACCTCAACAGCGGTGATTTCTTTGGCGAACTGGGCCTGTTCGAGCCAGCCGGCCAGGAGCAGCAACGCAGCGCCTGGGTACGGGCCAAGAGCGAATGCGAGGTGGCCGAGATCAGCTACGACAAGTTTCGCGAGCTGGCCCGCCAGGATCCGGAGATCCTCTATGCCCTTGGCAGCCAAATGGCCCAGCGCCTGCGCAACACCACACGCAAGGTCGGCGATCTGGCGTTCTTCGACGTCACCGGCCGCGTCGCCCGCTGCCTGCTCGACCTGTGCAAGCAACCCGATGCCATGACCCACCCCGATGGCATGCAGATCAAAATCACCCGCCAGGAAATCGGTCGTATCGTCGGTTGTTCACGGGAGATGGTCGGCCGTGTCCTCAAGGACCTCGAGGAGCGTAGCCTGGTGCAGGTCAAAGGCAAGACCATGGTGGTCTACGGCACCCGTTAATCCTGCGGCAGCCCCGCAAGTACCTGGTCATACGCCTGGCTCAGGCGCTCGAACCAGGGCACGGCCGGAGCCACTTCGTGCAAGGCGATATGGCTGTCGGCCCGGCAGCGCTGCTCGAGATCACAACACTCGTTGAACCGGTTGACCGCGGCGACCATCGCTTCGCGCTCGTTGTCCAGCAACAGCGCGCCATGCACCAGCACCACCGGACGCTTGCCACCCAGGCCCTGGCGCCAGCGCTGGGCGGTGCCGACCAGCTTGCGAGCGTTGAGGTTAACGTTGTAACGGCCGTCGCAGAAAGCCCCGTCGATCTCGCCCACCGACGCCACTCCACCCCATTCGCGCAGCACTTCGCACAGCGGCAGGCACAGTCGCTCGTAGGCGTTCTCGATGCGGCCATGGTCGCCTTCGCTGCGCGGCGCGGCGTAGACCAATGCCACGTTCACGGTTGCATGGGATTGCGGCACAGGCTCGCCACCGGTTTCGCGCAGCAACACCGGCCAACCGGCAATCGCCAGCTCCGCGCAGGCGGCCTCGAAGTTGTCCAGCCGGCTCATGCGTCGGGGCATGACCAGGGCATGGTCGGTCGGGCGCCAGAACAGCACGCCGGATTCGCGCTCGCCGCGGCACACGGCGGCCAGCAGGTCCTGTTCGGCGTGCAGGCCCTGCTCGACAGTGAGGGCCAGGGGTTGATCGGTCATTGATCCACCTTTGATGTGATGTTCATCGGACTCATCACGGGGCAAGCCCGCTCCCACGCTGGGACGGTGCCGCAATGAGGCCCTCGAATACGAAAAAGCCGGCAAAAACGCCGGCTTTCGGTTCGATCAGTCCAGTTGCTGAACGGTCTTCTTCACTTGCTCGGGGAAGAACAACCGCTGCAGCTCCAGCCCCGGCTGCTCTGCGCGCATGAACGCCTCGCCGACCAGGAAGGAATACACTTCGTTGATTTCCATAAGCTCGACATCGGCCCGGTTGAGGATGCCGCTTTCGGTAATCGCCAGACGGTCACGCGGGATGCGCGGCAGCAGGTCGAGGGTGGTCTCCAGGCTGACCTCGAAGGTATGCAGGTTGCGGTTATTGACCCCGACCAGCGGTGTGTCGAGGGTCTTCAGCGCGCGCTCCAGTTCATCGCCGTCATGCACTTCGACCAGCACATCGAGGCCGACGTCCTTGGCCGTGGCCGCCAGCTCGGCCATTTTTACGTCGTCCAGCGCTGACACGATCAACAGCACGCAGTCGGCACCCAGGGCGCGGGCTTCGACGATCTGATAAGGATCGACCATGAAGTCCTTGCGGATCACCGGCAGCGAAACGGCGGCACGCGCCTGCTGCAGGTAGATGTCAGCGCCCTGGAAGTAGTCCACGTCGGTCAGCACCGACAGGCAGGTCGCGCCACCCTTCTCGTAGCTGACGGCAATTTCCGCCGGCACGAAGTTTTCGCGGATCACGCCCTTGCTCGGCGAAGCCTTCTTGATTTCAGCGATGACCGCCGGCTGCTTGCGCCTGGCCTGCTCGATCAGGGCATTGGCAAAGCCACGCGGGGCATCGGCCGCCTTGGCCAGGCGCTCGAGCTCACCCAGGCTGACCCGCGCGCTACGCTCGGCCACTTCCTGGAACTTGCGGGCGATGATCCTTTCCAGCACCGTCGGTACACTCATGCTTCGTTCTCCACCTTGAATACCGCGGTAAAGGCGCCCAGTTCCTGGAGCTTTTCCCAGGCCAAGCCGGTGTGCAGGACATCGTGAGCCAGCTCGACACCCTGGGCCAGGGTCATCGCGTGATCAGCGGCATACAGCGCCGCGCCAGCGTTGAGCACGATCATCTCGGCGGCCTTCTGGCCGTTCTCGGTCTTGCGCCGGCCCAGCGCGTCGCGGATCAATTCCAACGACGCCTGCGGCCCTTCGACTGCCAGGCCGTGCAAGCTCTGGCTCTTCATGCCGAGGTCTTCGGGCTCGACCCAATACTCGGTGATCTGGTCGTTCTTCAGCTCGGCGACGAAGGTCGGCGCGGCCAGACTGAACTCATCCAGGCCATCCTTGGAGTGCACCACCAGCACATGCTTGCTGCCCATGCGCTGCAGCACTTCGGCCAATGGGCGGCACAGGGCCTGGGTGAACACCCCGACCACCTGGTGTTTCACGCCGGCCGGATTCGTAAGCGGGCCCAGCATGTTGAACAGGGTACGCAGCCCCAGGTCGCGACGCGGGCCGGCGGCGTGCTTCATGGCACTATGGTGGGTCTGGGCGAACATGAAGCCGATGCCCAGGCTGTCGATGCAGCGGGCCACCTGCACCGGGGTCAGGTTCAGGTAGATACCGGCGGCTTCCAGCAGATCAGCGCTGCCGCTCTTGCCGGACACCGCGCGGTTGCCGTGCTTGGCCACGGTGCAACCGGCTGCCGCGATGACGAACGCCGAGGCGGTGGACACGTTGAAGATATTGGCGCCGTCGCCACCGGTGCCGACGATGTCGACCACGCCGTCGAGGGTCTTGAGCTCGACCTTGGCGGCCAGCTCACGCATCACCGACACCGCGCCGACGATCTCGTCGATGCTCTCGCTCTTCATGCGCATGCCCATGAGGAAGGCGCCGATCTGCGCCTCGCTGCACTGGCCGGTCATGATCTGGCGCATGACATCGCGCATTTCCTCGGTGGACAGGTCCAGGTGGCCGACAATGCGGCTCAAAGCGGTCTTGATTTCCATGATCGGTCCTTAACGGCGTCCGCCGGTCTGCTTGAGGAAGTTGGCGAACAGCTCGTGTCCCTGCTCGGTGAGGATGGATTCCGGGTGGAACTGTACCCCCTCCACGTTCAGGGTTTTATGACGCAGGCCCATGATCTCGTCGACGGAGCCGTCTTCATGGGCGGTCCAGGCGGTCACTTCGAGGCAATCAGGCAACGTGTCGCGCTTGACCACCAGCGAGTGGTAGCGGGTCACGGTGAGCGGGTTGTTCAGGCCGGCGAACACCCCCAGGTCGCGGTGGAACACCGGGCTGGTCTTGCCGTGCATCACCTGGCGCGCGCGCACCACGTCACCGCCATAGGCCTGGCCGATGGACTGGTGACCCAGGCACACGCCGAGGATCGGCAGCTTGCCGGCAAAGTGCAGGATGGCCTCGATGGACACACCGGCCTCGCTCGGCGTACAGGGGCCCGGGGAGACAACGATGCGTTCGGGGTTCAGGGCTTCAATCTGGGCGATGGTCATTTCGTCGTTGCGAATGACCTTGACCTCGGCACCGAGCTCGCCGAGGTACTGCACGACGTTGTAGGTGAAGGAGTCGTAATTGTCGATCATCAGTAACATCTGGAACGAACCTCTTGAATACTGACTTTTGATTCGAGCCTTCCCTGCTGCCATGGGCGCGGGAAAATTCCGCGGTGAGCGGCGGGTGAAGCGAAAGGAAGGCAAACAGGAGCGGGCCGGCTAGCCGGCAGGAGATAAAGTCAGGCGCGCCAACGCCAACGGGCGACGGCCTTGATAACGCGCATCAAGAGTTTGCTGACGATCAACACGGGGTAGGTCTCGTTCATACGTCAGGGCACAGTAGCCTACCGGCGCGGCGGGCGCAATATGCCGGTAAACACGGGGAAATGAATGCAATGGCGGACAATGCGCGATGATTTGCTATGGTCATGCCGCTTGCTTCGATAAAAACAACGAAAAGGACATCATGCATGCACACGGCCCCCTTCCTGTGTTCCGCCCTAGGCATTCTCGCCCTTGCCTGCAGCCAGGCCATGGCCTCGCCCTCGCCCTATTCGTCGCTGATCGTCTTCGGTGACAGCCTCAGCGACGCCGGGCAGTTTCCCGACCTGACCGGCGGCACCCCAGGCATGCGTTTCACCAACCGCGACGCCAACGGCAACTACGCGCCGGTCTCACCGATGATCCTCGGCACCAGGCTGGGTTTCTCCGGCGCGGCACTGGGCCCCTCCACCTCGCTGACCAACCAGTTGCAGGGTATCCCCGACGGCAACAACTGGGCGGTGGGTGGCTACACCACGCAGCAGATTCTCGACTCGATCACCGACACCTCGAAAGCCGTGATCCCGCCTGGGCGTCCCGGTGCGGGCGTGGTCCTGCGCGAGCGTGACGGTTACCTGGCCAACGGCCTGCGCGCCGACCCCAATGCCCTGTACTACCTGACCGGTGGCGGCAACGACTTCCTCCAGGGCCTGGTCAACAGTCCCGCTACCGCAGCCGCAGCTGGCGCCAGCCTGGCGGCCAGCGCCCAGGCGCTGCAACAGGGCGGAGCGCGCTACATCATGGTCTGGTTGCTGCCAGACCTGGGACAGACACCGAACTTCAGCGGCACGCCCCAGCAAGGAGCGCTGTCGCAACTGTCCAGCGTGTTCAACCAGTCGCTGGTCAGCCAGCTCGGGCAGATCGACGCCGAGATCATTCCGCTCAACATCCCCACCCTGCTGCAGGAGGCCCTCACCAGCCCCGCCCAGTTCGGCCTGGCCACCGACCAGAACCTGGTCGGTACGTGCTACAGCGGCGACGGCTGCGTGGGCAACCCGGTCTACGGGGTGGACGGCACTACCCCGGACCCGACCCGGCTGCTGTTCAACGACTCGGTACACCCGACCATCGCCGGCCAGCAGCTGATAGCCGACTATGCCTATTCGATCCTGGCCGCGCCGTGGGAGCTGACCCTGCTGCCGGAAATCGCCCACGCCAGCCTGCGTGCCCACCAGGACGAACTGCGCAACCAGTGGCAGACACCCTGGCAGGCCGTCGGTCAATGGCAGGCCTTCGTCGCCACCGGCGGCCAGGACCTGGACTTCGGCAGCCAGCGCAGTGCCGCCAGTGGTGACGGGCGCGGCTACAACCTGACCCTCGGCGGCAGCTACCGGCTGGATGAGGCCTGGCGCCTGGGCCTGGCCGCCGGGGTCTACCGGCAGAAACTCGAAGCAGGCCAGCACGACTCGGACTACAAGCTCGACAGCTACCTGGCCAGCGCCTTCGCCCAGTTCCGCCAGAATCGCTGGTGGGCCGATGCGGCATTGACCGCCGGCCACCTGGACTACCGCGACCTCAAGCGCACCTTCGCCCTGGGTGTGAACGACCGCAGCGAGAAGGGCGACACCGATGGCGAGGCCTGGGCCGTCACCGGCCGGCTGGGCTACAACCTGGCGCCCGAGAGCAGCCACTGGCAACTGGCGCCGTTCATCAGTGCCGACTATGCGCGGGTCAAGGTCGATGGCTACGACGAGAAGAGCGGCCGCTCCACGGCGCTCGGTTTCGACGACCAGGAACGTACATCGCGCCGGCTCGGAGGCGGCCTGCTGGGTAGCGTGCAACTGCTGCCGACGACAAAGCTGTTTGCCGAGGTGGCCCGCGAGCATGAATTCGAGGATGACCAGCAGGACCTGCGCATGCACCTGACCAGCCTGCCGGCCAACGACTTCACCCTCACCGGCTACACACCGCACAGCAACCTGACGCGGGCCAGCCTGGGGGTGAGCCATGAACTGCTGCCGGGGGTGAACCTACGGGGGAACTACAACTGGCGCAAGAGTGATGAATTGACTCAACAGGGGCTGAGCCTGGCATTGAGCCTGGATTTCTAAGCTGACGCGATCGCCGTAGGAGCCGGCCTTGCCGGCGAACACCGGCAAAGCCGGTGCCAGGCACCGCAGTGCCTATTTCGCCAGCAAGGCTGGCTCCTACAGTTTCGAACCTGGCTCTGCGCCCTTGGTGGTCTGCTCGGCCAGGGCCACCGCACGGAACATCGCCCGACGCTTGTTGATGGTCTCTTCCCACTCCAGCGCCGGCACCGAGTCGGCGACAATGCCGCCACCGGCCTGCACATGCAGTTCGCCGTCCTTGATCACCGCGGTGCGGATGGCGATGGCGGTATCCATGTTGCCGTTCCAGGCAAAATAACCCACCGCGCCGCCGTAGACACCGCGCTTGACTGGTTCGAGTTCGTCGATGATTTCCATCGCGCGGATCTTCGGCGCGCCCGACAGGGTACCGGCTGGCAGGATCGCCCGCAGTGCGTCCATGGCGGTCAGGCCTTCGCGCAGCTGACCAGTGACGTTGGACACGATATGCATGACGTTCGAGTAACGCTCGATCACCATCTTCTCGGTCAGGCGCACACTGCCGGTGGACGACACCCGGCCCACGTCGTTGCGCCCCAGGTCGATCAGCATCAGGTGCTCGGCGATTTCCTTGTCGTCCGACAGCAGGTCGTCTTCCAGGGCGCGATCGGCCTCTTCGGTAGCGCCACGCGGGCGGGTGCCGGCGATCGGGCGCACGGTCACCAGGTTGTCTTCGACCCGCACCAGCACTTCAGGCGAGCTGCCGACCACATGGAAGTCGCCGAAATTGAAGAAGTACATGTACGGCGTCGGGTTGAAGCAACGCAGCGCCCGGTAAAGGTCGATGGGCGCTGCCTTGAAGTCGATGGACATGCGCTGGGATGGCACTACCTGCATGCAGTCGCCGGCCAGGATGTATTCCTTGATCCGGCCCACGGCGTTTTCATAGTCGTCACGGGTATAGCTGGAACGGAACTCCGGCTCGGCCGCCTGTGGGCCGCTCAGGTCCAGGCCGCGGCGCGGGGCGATGGGCTGGCGCAGCGTGGCCAGCAGCGCTTGCAGGCGCGCCTGGCCCTGCTCGAAAGCCTGCTCGTTGGCCGGGTCGACCAGCACGATGGCGTGCATCTTGCCAGCCAGGTTGTCGAACACCACCACCGCATCGGAAACCATCAACAGGATGTCCGGCACGCCCAGCGGGTCCGGGTTCGGGCTGGCGCCGAGGCGTTTTTCCACATAACGCACGCAGTCATAGCCGAAGTAGCCGACCAGGCCACCGTTGAAACGCGGCAAGCCCGGAATATCGGCGACCTTGTAGCGCTCCTTGAAGGCCTCGACGAATGCCAGCGGGTCCTCGACATCGTGGCTTTCCACCTCGACACCATCCTGCAGGATGCTCACGTGGTAGCCATGCACCCGCAGCACGGTGCGCGACGGCAGGCCGATCATCGAGTAACGGCCCCATTTTTCGCCGCCCTGCACCGACTCGAGCAGGTAGGAGTTGGGTTGGTCGGCCAGTTTCAGGTAGATCGACAGCGGCGTGTCGAAGTCGGCCAGGGTTTCACAGGCCAATGGGATGCGGTTGTAGCCGGCAGCGGCCAGGCGCAGGAATTCTTCGCGGGTCATGGGTAGCCTCGGAGCAAGCAGCAATGGAGTCGGGCAAACGGACGTACCGGCGGGCGCCGGTGGGCAGGAGTCAGGCGCGCCAGCGCCAACGGGCCAGGGCCTTGATGACTTTCATCCAGAGTTTGCCGGTAACCGCCACGTTATTGTCTCTGCTGTGCGGGGCTTGAAGGTCTGCCAACGTTATCCCAGTGTCGGTGACGACGCAACCGGGCAACAACAGGCGCAGGTCGCCGAGCACCAGGCTGGGCGACTCCTCGTCGATAGGCCGGCCATGGTTGTAGCCATAGCTCAGGCCCACGCACTGCACCCCGGCGGCCTTGGCGGCCAGCACATCGCTGCGCGAATCGCCAATGAACAACGCCTGGCACGGCTCGACGCCGGCCATCTTCATGACGAACAGCAGGGCCGCCGGGTCGGGTTTCTTTTGCGGCAAGGTGTCGCCACCGATGATCCAACGGAAGTAGCGGCCGATCTTCATCTGGTCGAGCAAGGGGGCGACGAAGCGTTCGGGCTTGTTGGTGATCAGCGCCATCTCCACCCCCTGTTTGCGCAGCCAGCGCAGGGTGTCGCGCACACCGGGATAGACCACGGTCAGCTCATGGCTTTCGGCATAGGCCTCCATGAACAGCGCCAGCGCCTGCTCGGCCAGATCGGCCTCGACAGCCTGGTGGTCGAGGCCGCCGGCCAGGGCGCGGCGTACCAGTACCTCGGCGCCGTTGCCGACCCAGTGGCGTACCGCCTCGAGCCCTGCTGGCGGGCGCCCGAGTTCGAGCAGCATGCGGTCGACGGCTGCGGCCAGGTCGGGAACCGAGTCGATCAGGGTGCCATCCAGATCGAACATCACCAGCCTGGGCAGCGTCCCCGGGAACAGCTGCTCGAAGCCACTCATGCGCGGGCCAGCGCCAGTTCGGCACGCATCTTGTCGATGACCTGCTTGTAGTCCGGGGTGTTGAAGATCGCCGAACCGGCGACGAAGGTATCGGCGCCGGCGGCGGCGATCTCGCGGATATTGCCGACGTTGACGCCACCGTCGATCTCCAGACGGATATCGCGGCCGCTGGCGTCGATCAGGGCGCGGGCCTCACGCAGCTTGTCGAGGGTGCCGGGGATGAACTTCTGGCCGCCGAAACCCGGGTTGACGCTCATCAGCAGGACCATGTCGATCTTGTCCATCACGTACTTCAGCGCATCCAGGCTGGTGGCCGGGTTGAACACCAGGCCAGCCTTGCAGCCGCCGTCCTTGATCAGTTGCAGCGAGCGGTCGATGTGCTGCGAGGCTTCCGGGTGGAAGGTGATGTAGGTGGCGCCGGCCTCGATGAAGTCGCCGATGATGCGGTCGACCGGGCTGACCATCAGGTGCACGTCGATCGGCGCGGTCACGCCGTACTTGCGCAGGGCGCTGCAGACCATCGGGCCGATGGTCAGGTTGGGCACGTAGTGGTTGTCCATGACATCGAAGTGGACGATGTCGGCCCCGGCGGCCAGGACCTTGTCGACGTCCTCGCCCAGGCGGGCGAAATCGGCGGACAGAATGGAGGGGGCAATAGCGTAGGGCTGCATGGCGCACCTGTTGGGCAGAATCACGGTGGCGCGCATTGTAACTCAGGGAAGCGGATCGGGGCTGATTGGTATCAAGACAAGGTCGCAGCCCCGCAGGAGTCGGCTTGCCGGCTCCTGCAAGTCGATACCTTCTATCGCGAATCAGGCGGGCTGCTGGGTCCTCAGCTTTTCGCTGCGCCCGCGCAACCACTCCAGGGTCAGCAGCAGGATCACCGAGAAGGCGATCAGCAAGGTGGCCGCCGCCGCGATGGTCGGGCTCAGGTTTTCGCGGATGCCGCTGAACATCTGACGCGGCAGAGTGGCTTGCTCAGGCCCGGCGAGGAACAGCGTGACCACCACCTCGTCGAACGAGGTGGCAAAGGCGAACAGTGCCCCGGAAATCACCCCCGGCGCGATCAGCGGCAGGGTCACCCGGCGAAACGCCAGTAACGGCGAGGCCCCCAGGCTGGCGGCAGCCCGCACCAGGTTGTAGTTGAACCCCTGCAGGGTGGCCGACACGGTAATGATGACGAACGGCACCCCTAGCACCGCATGCACCAGGATCAACGAGGTAAAGCTGTTGCCCATGCCCAGCGGGGCGAAGAACAGATAACTGGCCACGCCGACGATCACCACCGGCACCACCATCGGCGAAATAACCAGCGCCATCACCAGCGACTTGCCGGGGAAGTCGCCACGGGTCAGGCCAATGGCCGCCAGGGTGCCGAACACCATGGCCAGCAACGTGGCTGCCGGGGCAACGATGATGCTGTTCTTCAGGGCACGCATCCACTCGGCCGAGGCGAAGAAGTCCTGGTACCAGTGCAGCGAGAAGCCTTGCAGGGGATAGACCAGGAAGCTCCCGCTGTTGAACGACAGCGGAATGATCACCAACACCGGCAACACCAGGAACAGCAGGATCAGGCCGCACAGGATGCGCAGGCTGTAGAACCACACCCGCTCCACGGGGGACATGTAAGGGCTCAGCATGACAAGGCTCCTCAGCTCAGGCGCAGGCGGCTGGCGCCGACCAGCCAGCTATAGATCAGGTACAGCAGCACGGTGGCCAGCAGCAACAGTCCGCCCAGGGCGGTGGCCATGCCCCAGTTGATGCTGGTGTTGGTGTAGAAGGCGACAAAGTAGCTGACCATCTGGTCGTTCGGGCTGCCCAGCAACGCCGGGGTGATGTAGTAGCCGATAGCCAGGATGAACACCAGCAGGCAACCGGCGCCGACACCGGCGTAGGTCTGCGGGAAGTACACCCGCCAGAAACTGGCGAACGGGTGGCAGCCCAGCGAGATCGCCGCGCGCATGTAGCTGGGCGCGATGCCCTTCATCACGCTGTACAGCGGCAGGATCATGAACGGCAACAGAATGTGCACCATGGAGATGTACACGCCGGTACGGTTGAACACCAGCTCCAGCGGCTGATCGATGATGCCCATGGCCATCAGCGCGCTATTGATCAGGCCGCCGGATTGCAACAGCACGATCCACGCCGCCACCCGTACCAGGATCGAAGTCCAGAACGGCAACAGCACCAGGATCATCAGCAAGTTGCTCTGCCGGGTCGGCAGGTTGGCCAGCAGGTACGCCAACGGATAGGCGAGCACCAGGCAAATGGCGGTGATCACCACCCCCATCCATAGGGTGCGGGCGAAAATATCCAGGTAGATGGCCTGGTCGGGCGTGGCCTTGGCCAGCTCACCAAGGTCGTCGATGCGGTGGTCGAGGGACGCCAGCAGGTAGAACGAAGTGACCGTGCTGGTGTTGCGACGGATCGCCTGCCAGTAGGCAGGATCGCCCCAGCGCTCGTCGAGCGTCTGCAGGGCTTCTTTATAAGAGCCAGGCTCGGCCTTGAACGGCAGCGCCCGCGCGGTCTTGGCCAACAGGCTGCGGTAGCCGGCCAGCTCCATGTTCAGGCGCTTGGAAAGGTCACCCAGGGTCTGGTTCTTGCGAGACTCGGCCAGGTCCTGGCTCAGGGCCTTGTAGACCTCCTCGCCCGGCAGGCTCTTGCCATCCCACTGCGCCACTGCCTCGACGGTGCGCGGCAGGCCGGCGACCACTTCGGGGTTGCCGACGCTCTTGTACAGCAGTGCCGCGATCGGCACCAGGAACACCAGCAGGAGGAACAGCGCCAGCGGCGCGATCAACGCCTGGGCCTTCCAGCGGTTGACCCGCTCGGCATGCTTGAGGCGCTGCTTGAGGCTTGGACCTGCGCCTTCGTTGAGGGGCATTGCAATGGCCATGACGAACTCCGGAAAACGGGAAAGGGGCGGTTCGCCGGCAAGCCGGCTCCTACGAATGGATTGCGCGTTCCTGTAGGAGCCGGCTTGCCGGCGATGGGGCCC
>NZ_JBMDJI010000054.1:0-23458 GCF_057809115.1 Pseudomonas sp. FG47 | reverse complement strand
GAACCTTAACCGGTGTCCAAAATTACTTGACCAGATCAAGGCCGCTCCTACAGGGATCGCGCGAGACTGAATACCCATTTAGATCTTCCAGCTATTACCTTCATATCCAAATGGTAGAAACCAAAGTGCCATTAATCAGGAAGGCTTAAGCCTGCATTCCTATACTCCAGCAGGAACAGTCTCCATCCGTGCTTTTTGGGGACGAGTGAAGACTCGACGAAGAGGCCTGCAATGGAGTGGCTGGGACTGCAATTGTTCGCCGAGCTACCGGCGACCGGACAGATCATCCTCGACTGCCGACACAACCCCTTCCTGGTGCTGCTCGCCTATGCCGTGGCCTGCGCCGCCTGTTTCGCCACCCTGGACATGGCCGAGCGCCAGAGCCACTGCGAAGACCGCATGGCACGCCGACAATGGCGGGTGCTGGGCGCCTGCTGCCTGGCCGGCGGCATCTGGGCCATGCACTTCATCAGCATGCTGGCCTTCCAGGCCCCGCTGGAAATCCACTATGACGCCCCGCTCACCGGCCTGTCGCTGCTGATCGCCCTATGCGCCGCGTGGCTGGCGATGAACAGCCTCGATCGCAGCCACATGCACCTGCGCCACTACCTGCAAACCGCGCTGTTCATCGGCCTGGGCATCAGCGCCATGCACTACACCGGCATGGCCGCGCTGCAGACCAGCGCCCAACAGTACTACCAGACTGGCCCGCTGCTGGCGTCCATCGCTATCGCCATCGCCACCAGCCTGGTGGCGCTGCTGATGGCCCGCTATTTTCACCAGGGCAGTGGCACCATGCACCTGCTGCTCAAGTACGGCGCCAGCCTGCTGATGGCCGGCGGCATCGTGCTGACCCACTTCACCGGCATGACGGCGATGACCCTGGTGATCCCCAGCGAGACCGCGCTGCGCCTGCCCAGCGTGGACAACAGCCTGCAATTGGCGCTGACCATCGCCTTCATCACCCTGCTAATCAGCGGCAGCAGCATCAGCGCCGCCCTGGCCGACAAGAAGCTGCAAAGCAAGGAGCACGACCTGCGCCGGGTCAACGTGCTGCTCAGCCAACTCGACCAAGCACGGGTGTCATTGCAGCAGGCGGCCCATTACGACGCCCTGACCAACCTGGTCAACCGTCGCGGCTTCAACCAGGTGTTCGCCGAGCGCCTGGCCGAACAGGCGGCCCACGACGGCATGCTGGCGGTGATGTTCCTCGACATAGACCACTTCAAGCGCATCAACGACAGCCTCGGCCATGCCGCGGGCGACGAACTGCTCAAGGTGATCGCCGGGCATATCAAGGCCGCCACCCGCAGCCAGGACTTGGTCGCCCGCTTTGGCGGCGACGAGTTCTGCATCGTCACCAACCTCAACAGCCGCGACGAAGCCCGCCACCTGGCCCAACGCATCATGCAGCGAATGAAGGAGCCCATCGACCTGGCCGGCCGGCGCATGGTAATGACCACCAGCATCGGCATCAGCATCTTCCCCGACGACGGCCTGAGCACCGAAGAGCTACTGAAGAACGCCGACCTGGCGCTGTACCAATCCAAGGGCTGCGGGCGCAACAACCTGAACTTCTTCAACGACGGCCTGAAAACCCGCGCTACCCTCGAACTGCAACTCGAGGAGGAGCTGCGCGTGGCACTGTTCGAGGAACGCGGCCTGTGCGTGCATTACCAGCCGATCTTCGACCTGCGCAGTGGCCAGGTGGCCAAGCTCGAGGCGCTGGTGCGCTGGCAGCATCCACAGCATGGCCTGCTCAACCCGGAACGGTTCATCTGTATCGCCGAGGCCAACGGCCTGATTGCCGACCTCGACCTGTGGGTGCTACGCCGCGCCTGCGAGGACCTGGCCCAGCTCAACCGGCATGGGTATGGCGAGCTCAAGGTCACGGTGAACTGCTCGGCGCTGACCCTGGGCCGCGAGGAGCTGGCCACGGAAGTGGAAATGGCGCTGTTCCAGGCCGGGCTCACCGCGCGCCAGCTGGAACTGGAAGTCACCGAGAACGCGTTGATGGGCGATATCCAGCACACCGTCAGCCTGCTCAAGCGCATCCGCGCCATGGGCGTGGCACTGTCGATCGACGACTTCGGCACCGGCTACTCCTCGCTGGCCTACCTCAAGCGCCTGCCGCTGGACGTGCTGAAGATCGACCGCTCGTTCATCCACGAGGTGCCGGGCAGCCAGAAGGACCGCGAGATCGTCCAGGCGATCATCGTCATGGCCCACACCTTGCACCTGAAAGTGGTCACCGAAGGCGTCGAGACCGTCGAGCAACATGAGTTCCTCGCCAGCCACGGCTGCGACTTCCTGCAAGGCTACCTGCTCAGCCGCCCGGTGCCGCTGGCCGAATTGCGGCCAGTGCTCGAGCGACTCGACCGCCAGGCCTGTGCATTCAGTCCTTGTTGCGATACAGCGCTACCAGGGTCGCCGGATCTTTTTCCAGATACCCCTGGCTACCGTGCAGGCGCATCAATTGCGCGGCGAGGGCACTGAGCGGAGTCGCCGAGCCCCGCTCGCGGGACAGTTTCACCGCGCCGTCGAGGTCCTTGAGCAGGGTACGCACATGCCACTTGACCGGCTCGAAGCGGCTTTCGGCCATTTGCGGGGCGAGGATCTGCAACGGCTTGGAGTCGGCGAAGCCACCGGCCAGGGCCTCGGCAAGCAACCGTGCATCGACCCCTGACTGCTCGGCCAAAGCCACCACCTCGGCAATGACCAGGGCGTTGCAGGCGACGATCATCTGGTTGCAGGCCTTGGTCACCTGGCCGGCCCCCACCGCGCCCATGTGCGTGACCCGCTGGCCCAGGGTCAGCAGCACCGGCCGCGCCCGCTGCAGATCGCTCGCCTCGCCGCCGACCATGATCGCCAGGCTGCCGGCCTCGGCACCGGGGGTGCCGCCAGACACAGGTGCATCGAGCCAGGCCATGCCACACAGCGCCGCCAGTGTCGCGGCCATCTCCCGGGTTGCGCTCGGCTCGAGGCTGGACAAATCCACCAGCAGTTGACCGCTGCGCCCGCCCTGGGCAATGCCCTGTTCACCGAAGACCACCTCGCGCACCACCGCCGTGTCGGCCAGGCACAGCAGCACCATGTCCACCGCCGCGCACAGCTCGGCGGGGCTGCTGGCCAAGCGCGCGCCGGCGGCGACCAGCTCGGCGCACTTGTCCGGGCTGCGGTTCCACACGGTCAGCGGGTAGCCGGCCGCCAGCAGGCGGCGGCACATCGGCAGCCCCATCAAGCCGATCCCGGCGAACCCCAACGAAGGCAAGGCAGTACTCATGAGCAACTCCAGATTAAAGAAGCGTGACAAACGGACGATGCAATGCGGGTGCGAGGCAAAAACCTTAGTCGCGCTAAGGAAAACCCCTATCGCATGAGAAAAAGACGCACTGATAAAGTCGCGAAATTTCCCGTGATGGCCAGATGACATGCATCACCGGGAAGCCAATCACTTCAGGCAAATGGCGCACTATGACCTCTACGAACACTTCTGCCAATGCGGTCCCCGAGTCGTCGCTCAGCCCCACTTCGCTGACCGCGGGCAGCAACCGGGACCTTCCCGCCGCCCGCAGCCTGCCCGCGCAGCAGTACCTGTACTTCACCGAGCAGGACATCCAGCGCATCCTCGACAATCTCGACGGCCTGCGCGACCTGGTGTTCCCGCCCAACCTGCATGTCGAGGACGAGGACCAACTGCGCCTGGAGCAGCAGTTCCCGTCGGTGTGCCTGATCGGCCTGGGTCGTTGCGGCTCGAACATCGCCCTGGACGTGGCGGAGCTGGTATACAACGCCCGCACATTCTTCCTCAACGAGTACAACAACGAGGACCGCTTCAAGGGCGAAGCGGGCTACAGCCCAGCGCGCTGGATCCGCCAGAACCTGCGCCTGGTACAGAACAAGGCGGCCAAGCCGGTGTTCCTGGTCGAGCCGCTGGTGATGCTCGGCGACCTGGACAAGGACATCGCCGGGCGTATCCGCTTCTCGCGCAAGGGCGAGCGCGGCGGCTTCCTGCGCGACTACAGCAAGATGAAGATCATGGACCTGTCCGAGGTGCATGCCGGCGGCGCCGGCAACGCGCCGATCCTCGGCCAGTACCTGGCCAAGATCATCCTCAACAAGGACACCCAGCGTTTCTCCAGCGCCGACTGGAAGCTGATCCACTCGTACCTGATCGATTCCTGCGGCATCAAGGCCAACCAGTCGCGCCTGTATTTCTACATCTTCAGCGCCGGCGGCGGCACCGGCTCGGGCATGGCCTCGGAGTTCGGCCTGGCCCAGCAGTACTCGTACATGAACAAGACCTTCGACACCAAGCCGGCCGACGAGAACGACGGCAAGAGCGGGCATTCGTTCGTCTTCGAACCGATCTTCACCAGCGGCATCTGCGTGCTGCCCAACGCCTCCGATCACCGCAGCGAAATGTCCGAGGCGCTGCACATCAACGCCGGCCGCCTGCTGTGCAAGTACCTGTCGGAAGAATGGGACTTCTCGTACAACTTCGACAATGAAGACAGCAGCGAAGCCAGCGTCATGGGCCGCATCCGCCCGTGGAACGCGATGATGCTGATTTCCAACGACATCATGCGCTACGCCGAGGAGAGCGACGACGGCACGATCCAGAACATCGACGTCAACGCCATGGAGAAGCACGCCAACCAGTACATCTCCCAACAGATCTTCAACATCCTCACCGCCCAGGCGGTGACCACCGACTACGACCAGAACTACTTCCGCCGCGCGGGCATCGACATCGGCGAGACCATCCGCCTGGACGCCAACGACCTGTTCATGAGCCTGGCCGGCCCGGTGGCCATCGCCTATGCCGAGTCGGTGGTGCCGGAAGTGCCGCCTGCAGGGTCGGACAAGTTCAAGGTGTTCGAGCGTGAACAGCCGCGCCTGGACATCGACGACCTGTTCTTCCGCTCCATCGACCTGCCGCACTTCAACAAGCAGACCCAGGCCATCGAAGGCATCAGCCTGCTGCCGATCGAGTCGCGCCGCTACCGCGCCGCGCTCGAGCAATACCAGGCCTCGGGCTACGACGCCGCGGCGCTGCACGACCTGCACTTCTTCAAGAACTGCTCGTCGGTGGTGTCGATCGTCTCCCTGCCCAAGGACTACAAGCTGTCGTACATGGACCTGAACCGGCTCAAGACCCACCTCAACAGCCTGTTCCCCAACACCACGCTCAAGCGCTACGCGCTGGTGATCGGCGCCTCGGCCAACCTGTCGCTGACCACCCTGATCGCCAAGAGCCCGTGCCTGTCGGACGACTTCCTGACCTTGATCGTGGCATTCATCAAGCGTTGCTTCGCGCGTAATCCGTACCGTTTCGACGACACCATGGACAACGCCATTCTCGAGTTCATCACCAGTGAGCACTTCGACGAGGCGCGCATCGATGACCTGCTCAACGAGTTCGAGAACCCGGCGAAGATCCTCGACACCAACTGGTATGCGATCAAGCCGATGTACGAGAAGAAGTACCGCGAACTGATCAACGACAAGAGCCGCTTCGTCTCGATCAACGACATCCGCCTGTCGCGCGAGTGCGTGAAGAAGGCGGTGAAGTACCTGCGCGAGATCTTCAGGCACCGCATCGGCAAGACCCGGGTCATCTCGCTGAACAGCCATACCGGGCGCGTGGATTACTGACATCATCCGGGCGCGCTTCGCTCCCCTTTCGCGGCACAGGCCGCTCCTCCAGGAAATCGCGTAGTCCTGTAGGAGCGGCCTTGTGCCGCGAATGGGCTGCGCAGCAGCCCCAGTTACGTATTCCGTAAACTGTTACCGCCCCGCCGAATCACCCCGCCACTGTTACCAACTTCCACCTTACGTGAGCGTCAACGCGCACCAGCACGATGCATCTGCGCGTTATCACGCACTAAAAAAGCGCGTGCTTATTCCGCTTTCTTCGCCTGGATCACGATGAACGGCGAAACCACCACCGCCCAGATCTCTGGATCGCGGGTTTGCAGCTCGAGTGCCTGTTCAGCAGAGACCGGCCCGACAGTGCCATCATCGCGCCACTTGGCGAAGATCTCGCGGCGATTCTCGGCCATTGCCTCGGCAACGGTGATCAGGTCGAGGGACGGATCGACCCAAATCAGGTCACCCTTGGCCCAGAAACGCTCCAGGGCTTTCCACTCGATGACGGCAGTCTCACCGAGCAATTTGGCATAGAGGGTGCTTACTTGATCAGTCATGGGTTACCTGCGCAAAGATCGGCCAACAAAAAGGCCGGCATTTTTGCAGAAAAACCCGGTTTCAAATACGTAATTTGGTCGATCCGGCCCGAGTTTGTGGGGACGGGCCGAAGATGCAGGCAAATTGATGGCGCTTTTCTGTATCTTTATGTCGATCAGGCGACACCCCTGGAAACAGACGCTTTTCGCCCGCTTTTCAAGCGCTCGGACAGCGCTCTACACTGTACCGGTACAGTTCCGGGACATGTTCCGGGGGAAGGTGGGGCCGGCGCATTGGCGTAGCCAGTGCGCAAGTCCCGCCCGGTCTGTAGCCCTGACCTCAGGTCTATAAGAATTACAACAGAATGAGTGGAGCACTATGATCAAGATTTCCAAGCTGTTCGCCGCAATGGTTCTGGCCGGGGTTGCCAGCCATTCGGTTGCCGCCGACACCATCAAGATCGGTATCGCAGGTCCCAAGACCGGCCCGGTCACGCAATACGGCGACATGCAGTTCACCGGCGCCAAACAGGCCATCAAGGACATCAACGCCAAGGGCGGCGTCGATGGCAAGATGCTCGAAGCCAAGGAATACGACGACGCGTGCGACCCTAAACAGGCCGTGGCCGTCGCCAACAAAGTGGTCAACGATGGCGTCAAGTTCGTCATCGGCCACCTGTGCTCCAGCTCCACCCAGCCTGCGTCCGACATCTACGAAGACGAAGGCGTGATCATGATCACCCCCGCCGCCACCTCCCCGGAAATCACCAGCCGTGGCTACAAGCTGATCTTCCGCACCATCGGCCTGGACAGCGCCCAGGGCCCAGCCGCCGGCAACTACATCGCCGACCACGTCAAGCCGAAGGTCGTTGCGGTGCTGCACGACAAGCAGCAGTACGGTGAAGGCATCGCCACCGCGGTCAAGACCACCCTGGAAGGCAAGGGCACCAAGGTTGCCGTCTTCGAGGGCCTGAACGCCGGTGACAAGGACTTCTCCTCGATCATCCAGAAACTCAAGCAGAACAACGTCGACTTCGTCTACTACGGCGGCTACCACCCAGAACTGGGCCTGATCCTGCGCCAAGCCCAGGAAAAAGGCCTGAAAGCCAAGTTCATGGGCCCGGAAGGCGTGGGTAACGACTCCATCTCGCAGATCGCCCAGGGCGCCTCCGAAGGCCTGCTGGTCACCCTGCCGAAATCCTTCGACGCCGACCCAGAGAACAAGGCCATCGTCGACGCCATCAAGGCCGACGGCAAAGACCCGAGCGGTCCGTTCGTGTTCCCGGCCTACTCCGCCGTCGAACTGATCGCCGGTGGCATCAAGGCGGCCAAGTCCGAAGACACCGACAAGGTGGCAGCCGCCATCCACGCCGGCACCTTCAAGACCCCGACCGGCGAGCTGTCGTACGACGAGAAAGGCGACCTGAAGAACTTCAAGTTCGTTGTCTACGAGTGGCACTTCGGCAAGCCGAAGACCGAAGTCTCCCCTCAGTAACTGCGTGACTAATAGCTGACCGAGAAGCCCACTGTGCGAGCAGTGGGCTTTGTTTTACGAGGTTCTATGGGCCCGATCCCCGTGATCCGGGGGCCGGCTCACCTGAAAATCTTAAAACCGTCACCCGCGGTTTCCTGGCTGTGCCCGCACAACGATCACGTGGCGAAGACCGCGAGAACAAGGGCCCGGGCCTCCCCCGCCAGCGAAATGCAAATCAGGTTTTTAGGAGCGCTGTAATGCCTGAGATCTACCATTTCCTACAACAACTGGTTAACGGATTGACCATCGGCAGTACCTACGCGCTGATCGCCATCGGTTACACGATGGTGTACGGCATCATCGGCATGATCAACTTCGCCCACGGCGAGGTGTACATGATCGGTTCCTACGTGGCCTTCATCGCCCTCGCCGGGCTGGCCATGATGGGCATCCACTCGTTGCCGATCCTGATGACCGTGGCCTTCGTCGCCACGATCTTCGTCACCAGTGCCTACGGCTACAGCATCGAACGGGTCGCCTACCGGCCGCTGCGCAACAGCAACCGGCTGATCCCGCTGATCTCCGCCATCGGCATGTCGATCTTCCTGCAGAACACCGTCCTGTTGTCGCAGGACTCCAAGGACAAGTCCATCCCCAACCTGATTCCCGGCAGCTTCTCGTTCGGCCCGGGCGGAGCGGAGGAAGTGCTGGTCTCGTACATGCAGATCCTGGTGTTCGTGGTGACCCTCGTCGCCATGACCTGCCTGACCCTGTTCATCTCCCGTTCCCGCCTGGGCCGCGCCTGCCGCGCCTGTGCCGAGGACATCAAGATGGCCAACCTGCTGGGCATCAACACCAACAACATCATCGCCCTGACCTTCGTCATCGGCGCCGCCCTGGCGGCGGTGGCGGCCGTGCTGCTGAGCATGCAGTACGGGGTGATCAACCCCAACGCCGGTTTCCTGGTGGGCCTGAAGGCCTTTACCGCGGCGGTACTGGGCGGCATCGGCAGCATTCCGGGCGCCATGCTCGGCGGGCTGGTGCTGGGCGTGGCCGAAGCGTTCGGCGCCGACATCTTCGGCGACCAGTACAAGGACGTGGTGGCATTCGGTCTTTTGGTTCTTGTCCTGCTGTTCCGGCCGACCGGCATCCTGGGCCGCCCGGAGGTTGAAAAAGTATGAACAGAAATCTCAAACAGGCGTTCTTCAGCGCCTTGCTGGTCTGGGCCGTGGCCTTCCCGGTACTGGGCCTGAAACTCAGCATCGACGGCATCAGCCTGATCGTGCACAGCCAGGGCTCGTTCACCATCAGCATCATCGCCGCGTGCTCGGTCCTGATGTTCCTGCGCGTGCTGTTCGACAAGCAATGGAGCGCGGTGATGGGCCGGCGCTCGGAGCGCAAGCTGGTACCGCCTTCGGTGAGCAACTTCCTGACCCTGCCGAAAACCCAGCGCTGGGTGATCATGGGGCTGATCGTGGCCGCGCTGATCTGGCCGTTCTTCGGCTCGCGCGGCGCGGTCGACATCGCCACGCTAATCCTGATCTACGTGCTGCTGGGCCTGGGCCTGAACATCGTGGTCGGCCTGGCGGGGCTGCTCGACCTGGGTTACGTCGGCTTCTATGCCGTCGGCGCCTACAGCTACGCGATGCTCTCCCACTACCTGGGCTGGAGCTTCTGGGTGTGCCTGCCGATCGCCGGCCTGATGGCCGCCACCTTCGGCTTCCTGCTCGGCTTCCCGGTGCTGCGCCTGCGCGGCGACTACCTGGCGATCGTGACCCTGGGCTTTGGCGAGATCATCCGCCTGTTCCTGCGTAACCTCACCGACTGGACCGGCGGCCCCAACGGCATCAGCAACATCCCCAAGCCGGAGTTCTTCGGCCTGACCTTCGAACGCAAGGCCGCCGAGGGGATGCAGACCTTCCATGAGTTCTTCGGGCTGCAGTACAACTCGATCAACAAGGTCATCTTCCTCTACCTGGTGGCCCTGCTGCTGGCCTTGCTGGCGCTGTTCGTCATCAACCGCCTGCTGCGCATGCCGATCGGCCGCGCCTGGGAAGCACTGCGCGAAGACGAAATCGCTTGCCGCGCGCTGGGCCTGAACCCCACCGTGATCAAGCTCTCGGCGTTCACCCTGGGGGCCTGCTTCGCCGGTTTCGCCGGCAGCTTCTTCGCCGCCCGCCAGGGCCTGGTGACACCGGAATCGTTTACCTTCATCGAGTCGGCGATCATCCTCGCCATCGTCGTGCTGGGCGGCATGGGCTCGCAATTGGGCGTGATTCTCGCGGCCATCGTGATGATCCTGCTGCCGGAGATGATGCGTGAGTTCAGCGAATACCGGATGCTGATGTTCGGTGCGCTGATGGTGTTGATGATGATCTGGCGTCCGCAGGGGCTGCTGCCCATGCAACGTCCGCACATGGAGCTGCCTCGATGAGCCGCGAAATTCTGCAAGTCAGCGGCCTGAGCATGCGCTTTGGCGGCTTGTTGGCGGTCAACGGCGTGGCCCTGACCGTCAAGGAAAAACAGGTGGTGGCACTGATCGGCCCGAACGGCGCCGGCAAGACCACGGTGTTCAACTGCCTGACCGGCTTCTACAAGCCCAGCGGCGGCACCATCCTGCTCGACGGCCAGCCGATCCAGGGCCTGGCCGGCCATCAGATTGCCCGCAAGGGCGTGGTGCGAACCTTCCAGAACGTGCGCCTGTTCAAGGAAATGACCGCGCTGGAGAACCTGCTGATCGCCCAGCACCGGCACCTCAATACCAACTTCTTCGCCGGCCTGTTCAAGACCCCGAGCTTCCGCCGCAGCGAAAAAGAAGCCATGGAGCGCGCCCAGTACTGGCTGGAGAAGGTCAACCTGACCGAGTTCGCCAACCGTACCGCCGGCACCCTCGCCTATGGCCAGCAACGGCGCCTGGAAATCGCCCGCTGCATGATGACCCAACCGCGGATCATCATGCTCGACGAACCGGCCGCCGGCCTGAACCCCAAGGAGACCGAGGACCTCAAGGCCCTCATCGCCTACCTGCGCGAATCGCACAACGTGACCGTGCTGCTGATCGAGCACGACATGAAGCTGGTGATGAGCATTTCCGATCACATCGTGGTGATCAACCAGGGCACGCCCCTGGCCGACGGCACGCCCGAAGAGATTCGCGGCAACCCGGATGTGATCAAGGCCTACCTGGGGGAGGCGTAAATGCTGAAGTTCGAGAACGTTTCCACCTTCTACGGCAAGATCCAGGCGCTGCACAGCGTCAACGTCGAGATCAACCAAGGCGAGATCGTCACCTTGATCGGCGCCAACGGCGCCGGCAAGTCGACCTTGCTGATGACCCTGTGCGGCTCGCCCCAGGCGAGCAGCGGCAGCATCAAGTACCTGGGCGAGGAACTGGTCGGCCAGCCGTCCTCGCACATCATGCGCAAGAGCATCGCGGTGGTGCCGGAAGGCCGCCGCGTGTTCGCCCGCCTGACTGTCGAGGAAAACCTGGCCATGGGCGGTTTCTTCACCAACAAGGGCGACTACCAGGAGCAACTGGACAAGGTCCTGCAGCTGTTCCCACGCTTGAAGGAGCGCTACATCCAGCGTGGCGGCACCATGTCCGGCGGCGAGCAGCAGATGCTCGCCATCGGCCGGGCGCTGATGAGCAAGCCCAAGTTGCTGCTGCTCGACGAACCGTCCCTGGGCCTGGCACCAATCATCATCCAGCAGATCTTCGACATCATCGAACAGTTGCGCCGCGATGGCGTGACCGTGTTCCTGGTCGAGCAGAACGCCAACCAGGCACTGAAGATCGCCGACCGCGCCTACGTGCTGGAAAACGGCAAGGTGGTGATGCAGGGTACCGGTGAAGCGCTATTGACCGACCCTAAGGTGCGCGACGCCTACCTGGGTGGTTGATCGATCAAAGGGCCTTCGGGCCCTTTTTTCTGCCTGTTGAATTCGCTGTTGGCGTGGCCCGTGCAGGAGCCGGCCTTGCCGGCGAACACCGGCGTAGCCGGTGCCATCCACCGAGGCGCCTGATTCGCCAGCAAGGCTGGCTCCTACGCCACGACTCGTACACTGCTCTTGCCCCTCTTGTCGTCACCCCACAGGCTCGGTAACGTGGCCGGCACTTTTTGCCCGAACACCGGAGCCCGCCCCATGCGCCTCACCCCATCCCTGCTGCTCACCGCCCTGCTGCCGCTGTTCGCCGGCTGCCAGATGCTGGCCGAAAAACCAGTCGACCCGAACCTCGGTAGCACCCGCCTGCAGGGCGAACTGAGCGCAGCCGGCGGCCACCTGCTGTTCAAGCCGTGCCGCGAAAGCCGCCGCTTCATCATCAAGGACGCCGCCGGCACCGGCATCCTCCAGGAAGCCGCCAACCTGGCCGACGACGCCGGTGACAAGCTGTTCGCCGATGTCCGAGGGCGCATGACCGGCAGCCAGCAAGCCGGCAGCGATGGCCAACTCGAGGTGACTCGCCTGTACCGCCTGGAAACCTCCGAATACAGCGGCTGCGAAGACCCCAACTTCAAGCAGCTGACCCTGCGCGCTGGTGGCAACGAGCCGGACTGGGACATCAAGGCCAGCGGCAAGGGCATGGTCCTCAACCGCGTTGGCGAGCCGCCGCTGCCGCTGCCCTACCTGGAAGAAGCACTGCCCGGTGGTAGCCTGAGCCTGTCCAGCGAAGCCAATGGCCAGCGCGTCGAGTTGTGGGTCGCGCCGCAGCGCTGCGTCGACGGCGCCACTGGCGCCATCCGCCACCTCAAGGCCGAACTGCGCATGGACGGCAAGACCCTGCAAGGCTGCGCCTACTACGGTGGCGCCCGCGATCTCTGACCGCTGGGTGCTTTTATCCTGCCAGTCTGGGTGGCGAACAGCTTATACTTGGCGGTTTGTGTAAAGCCGCCGGCCGCCCATGGCCGGGATACTGGACCCTGCCATGCTACGAATCACCGAACTGAAGCTGCCCCTGGACCACTCCGACGACGAGCTGCGCACGGCCATCGTCCAGCGCCTGGGCATCGACGACGCGCAACTGCTCGGTTTCACCCTGTTCAAGCGCAGCTACGACGCCCGCAAGAAGAACAGCGAATTGCTGTTCATCTACACCATCGATCTGCAGACCAGCAACGAAGCCGAACTGCTGCGCCGTTTCGCAGATGACAGCAAGGTCGGCGTCGCCCCGGACGTCAGCTACAAGTTCGTCGGCCAGGCCCCGGCCACCCTGCAGGAACGCCCGATCGTGGTCGGCTTCGGCCCTTGTGGCATCTTCGCCGGCCTGCTGCTGGCACAGATGGGCTTCAAGCCGATCGTGCTCGAACGCGGCAAGGAAGTGCGCCAGCGTACCAAGGACACCTGGGGCCTGTGGCGCAAGAGCGTGCTCAACCCCGAGTCCAACGTGCAGTTTGGCGAAGGCGGCGCCGGGACCTTCTCCGACGGCAAGCTGTACAGCCAGATCAAGGACCCGCAGCACCATGGTCGCAAGGTGCTGGAAGAGTTCGTCAAGGCCGGCGCCCCGGAAGAAATCCTCTACATCAACAAGCCGCACATCGGCACCTTCCGCCTGACCAGCATGGTCGAAAAAATGCGTGAGGAAATCATCACCCTGGGTGGTGAGGTGCGCTTCGAGCAGAAGGTTACCGATTTGCTGGTGGACGGCGAACAGCTCACCGGCGTGGTGCTGCAAAGTGGTGAACAACTGCATTCGCGCCATGTGGTCCTGGCCCTGGGCCACAGCGCCCGCGATACTTTCCGCATGCTGCACGCCAAGGGCGTGTTCATGGAGGCCAAGCCATTCTCGGTGGGGTTCCGTATCGAGCACCCGCAGTCGCTGATCGACAAGGCGCGCCTGGGCAAGTATGCCGGCCACCCGAAACTCGGCGCCGCCGACTACAAGCTGGTGCACCACGCCAAGAACGGTCGTTCGGTGTACAGCTTCTGCATGTGCCCCGGCGGCACCGTGGTCGCCGCTACCAGCGAGCCGGGCCGGGTGGTCACCAACGGCATGAGCCAGTACTCACGTAACGAACGCAACGCCAACTCCGGCATCGTCGTTGGCATCGACCCTGAGCGCGACTACCCGGGCGGCCCGCTGGCCGGTATCGAGCTGCAGGAGCGCCTGGAGGCCCACGCCTACGTGATGGGCGGCAGCAACTACCAGGCCCCCGCGCAACTGGTTGGCGACTTTGTCGCAGGGCGCCCGTCCACCGCGCTGGGCAGCGTCGAGCCGTCGTACAAACCGGGCGTGACCCTGGGCGACCTGGCACCGAGCCTGCCGGACTTCGCCATCGAGGCGATCCGTGAAGCGCTGCCGGCCTTCGATCGCCAGATCAAGGGCTACAACCTGCATGACGCGGTGTTGACCGGGATCGAGACGCGCACCTCTTCGCCACTGCGTATCACCCGTGATGCCAGCTTCCAGAGCCTCAACCTCAAGGGCCTGTTCCCGGCAGGTGAAGGCGCAGGCTACGCCGGTGGCATCCTTTCCGCCGGTGTCGACGGGATTCGGATCGCCGAAGCGGTGGCACGGGATATTCTCGGACTTAACGACTAACCCGATCGCCTTTTACAGGCAAAAAGAAACCCCGACACGGCCAAGCCGGTCGGGGTTTTCTTTTCAAGCGAGCTGTCAGTGAGTGACGCGGCTGGTGCCGTCGACAGTCATGATGCGAACACGCTCACCCACACGGAAGATTTCGTTCTGCTGCACTTGCTGCACGTAGGCGCGCATGCTGCCGTCGTCTTCACGCACGGTGATCTCGACACCTTGGGTGCGGGTCAGACCTTCTTCAGCGGCGGAACCAGCCAGGCCACCGGCCACGGCACCAATCACCGCGGCAACGATACTGCCACGACCACCACCTACCGCACTGCCGGCGACACCACCGACAATGGCGCCTGCGCCACCACCGATCGGGGTCTTGGTGCCTTCGATCTTCACCGGACGCAGGGATTCGATGGTACCCATGCGTACGGTCTGCACGCGGCGGGCCTCATCACGGGAGTAGCTGTCGCCGGTCAGCGACGATTGGCAGCCGCCCAGCAGCAGCGACACAGTGGTGAAGCTAGCCAGCAGCAAAGCGGATTTACGCATGGGTCAATCTCCATAAGACAGGTGTCCATTAGACTCCGCGCATTGACAGGTGTCACGGCGCAAACGTTATAAAATTGTTTTCATTCAGCTCAGGTACAGCCGTTGCTGGCTGAATCGCGGGCCTACAGGTGAGACCAAGGATAGCCATGGATTACTTCATCGTCGTCGTAGTGACTATCGCCGGCCTGTATTTTCACGGCTGGCTGTATGTGCGCATGCGCCGTTGGATGGACCGGGACCTGGCGCTGTCGCTGGCCGGGGAGGATCCGGCGAAGCGGGATTTCATGCTCAAGCTACTGGAGCGGGCGCGGGTGGAGAAGGTGCGGCGCAAGGAGTTGGCGGCGTGGCTGGAGCGGGAAGCGGCGGGCTATCGGTAATGCGTGGGCTGCTTTGCAGCCCATCGCGGCACAAGGCCGCTCACAAGGGTTACACGGTTCCTGTAGGAGCGGCCTTGGCCGCGATGGGCCGCGCAGCGGCCCCGCATATCACGGCGCCAGGCGCTCGCGCAGCCACTGGCCATCGACCAGCCGGTAGTTCAGACGGTCATGCAAGCGACTGGCCCTTCCCTGCCAGAACTCGATGCGCTCCGGCACCAAACGGTAACCGCCCCAGTGCTCCGGGCAATGCGGCTGGGTATCGGAGAAGCGTGCCTCGGTGGCCTTGACCAGCCCCTCAAGCTCCTCGCGATCGGCAATCACCCGGCTCTGCGGCGACGCCCAAGCGCCCAGGCGGCTGCCCAATGGGCGTACCTGGTAGTAATCGTCCGACTCCTTGGCCGTGACCTTCTCCACCCGACCTTCGATGCGTACCTGACGCTCCAACGCCGGCCAGAAAAAGGTCATCGCGGCAAAGGGATTGGCCGCAATGTGCTGGCCCTTGGCACTTTGGTAATTGGTGAAGAAGGTGAACCCGCGCGTATCCAGGGCCTTGAGCAACAGCACCCGGCAATGCGGGCGACCGTCGGCATCGACGGTCGCCAAGGTCATGGCGTTGGCTTCCACCGGTAGCTGCTCGGTCTTCACCGCATCGGCGAACCAGTGATGAAACAGCGCGAACGGCTCCCCCGGGGCCTGGGCTTCGGCCAGGCCATCACGGGTGTAGTCGCGGCGCATATCGGCCAGGGATTGGGTCATGACTGCGTTTCCTTGACGATCAGTTGGTCTTCGCAGGGCTGTTGGCGGCGACTTTCTTGTCGGTGGCGGCCTTCTTCGCGGCGGGCTTGGCCGCAGTGGCTTTCTTCTTCGCGGTGGTGCTGGCCTTGGCCGGGGCCTTGGCTTTGGCGGCCGGCTTCTTCGCCGCAGGCTTGGCAGCGGCCTTGGCGGCTGGTTTGGCGGTAGCGGCCTTGGCTGCCGGCGCCTTGGCGTCTTGCACCGCGACCATGGCGGCCGGCGTCGGCGCCGGTGCGGCCTGCTGGTACTTGGCCAGCAGCGCGACCATGGTGTTCTGTGGGGTCAGCAGCAGTTCGACGCGGCGGTTCAGGGCGCGGCCCTCGGCGCTGTCGTTGGCAGCGCGCGGCATCACCGAGCCCATGCCCTTGAGCATCAAGCGGTCACGCTGCAGGCCGCTGAGGCGGAAGATCGCCGATACCGAGGCGGCACGCTCGAGGCTGAGCTTCTGGTTGGCGGCGCTGGCACCGCTGCTGTCGGCGTGGCCGAGGACCAGCACGGCGGTCTTGCTGTCGGTCTCGACGACCTTGGCCACCTGGGTGATCGGGCCAAGGGTGACCGGCAGCAGCATGTTCGGACGGTCCGGGTTGTACGAACTGTCCACTGGGATGGTCACGGCCAGCACGTCCTCGCGGCGCTCCAGTTCGAACTTGCTGCCCTTGATGGCCTCGCGAACCTTGGGTTCGTATTGGTCGAGCCAGGCCTGGGTGGCTTTCTGGTCGATCTTCGGCACGGCCGCGACCTTGCCCTGCTTGTCGTCGCCACCAAACGGCCACCACCAGCGGCTGCTGCTCTCGGACTTGGCATCGGCCTTGGCGACCTTCTCGACCACGGCCTCTTTCACTTCCTGATCGGCGACCTTGTCCGAGCCGAACGGCCACCAGTTGAGTGCGCTGTCCTTGGACGAGTCCTGTGAATGGCTGGCGCAGCCGGTCATGGCCAGGCACAGGGCGAGTGCTAAGGTTTTATGTGAAGACATCAGCGATACACCATGAAATAGAAAGAAATTTTGCCCATACGCGTCAGGCGTTGACATTGAGGATAGTCAAAGGGTCCGAGCAATACCCGCGTTACCCGATCAAAGGCAGCTGCCAAGGGTGCGCACCAGTCGCTGTGCGCGCGGATCCATCAGCACGTAGGGGCCCAGGGTATTGGTGACGAAGCCGAAGGCAACGTCGTGTTCGGGGTCGGCAAAACCGACCGAGCCACCTGCGCCTGGGTGGCCGAAGGCGCGGGCGCCCAGCCCGAAGGTGGCATTGGCCACATCCGGCTGGTCGAGCATGCAGCCCAGGCCGAAGCGGGTCTGGGTCAACAGGGTACGGTCCTGGCCGAGGCTGTGCTCGCGGGTCAACTCGTCAAGCAGTTCGGATTCGAGCAGGCTGCCGTCGAGCAGGCCGGCGTAGAAACCCGCCAGACTGCGGGCGTTGCCGTGGCCATTGGCCGCCGGCTGCTGCATGCGCCGCCACTCAGGCTTGTTGGTGCTGGTGAGGATGGCCGGAGGATTGGTGAAGGCCCGGGTCGACAGCGCCTCGGGTTCACGCATCGTTACCTGCAGCAGGCGCTGGGCCGCGGCATCGCCAGGGTTGCCCTTGCCGCGGGCGATATGCGCCACGCGGTGGAATTCTTCATCCGCCAGGCCGACATGGAAGTCCAGGCCCAGCGGCTTGGCAGTACGAGCGACGATGGAGTCACCCGGGCCACGGCCGTCGGCGCGACGGATCAGCTCGCCGATCAGCCAGCCATAGGTGATGGCGGCGTAGCCATGCTCGCTACCAGGGTTCCACCAGGGCGCTTCGGCGGCCAGGGCGTCGACCATCGCCTGCCAGTCGTACAGGGCCTCGGCCGGCAGCAGTTCGCGAATGGCCGGCAGGCCGGCGCGGTGGCTGAGCAGTTGCCGCAAGGTCACCTGCTCCTTGCCGGCCTGGGCGAACTCGGGCCAGTAGCGGGCCACGGGCGCGTCGAGGGCCAGCTTGCCCTCGCCCACCAGTTGCAGGGCGGTGACGGCGGTGAAGGTCTTGGTGCAGGAGAACAGGTTGGCGATGGTGTCGTTGTGCCAGGCCTCGCGGCCGTCCTTGTCGGCACTGCCGGCCCACAGGTCGACCACGGTTTGCCCGCCGACCTGGATGCACAGCGCGGCACCACGCTCCTGGGGATCCTCGAACAACGCGGCGAATGCCTCGCGCACCGCCTCGAACTTCAGCTCATAGTGACCCTGGATCTGCACCCGACTACCTCTCTGCACGGCCTGGCTTGCAAAAGCGTGCATTGTTTCAGTAGTTGGCCAATTTGCCTACTGGAGATGGCTGGGTGGTTGTGGGGTTGTTCTGATATTACCGGGAGCGACCCGTTCACCGACAAGGCCAGCTCCTACAACAGCGCCAGCCTGCGAAACCTGCAGGCACCAGCCTTGCTGGCGAAAGGGCCTGGCGCCGCTAGTGTGCAGGCTTGCTGAACGCAGCAAGCGCTTGTCGGTTGCTGCGACGCACCGCTTCGACGAAACCCGCGTAGGGCACATCGGTGATCGCCACCAGCCCCAAGTGCCCATTCTCGCCATCGAGCAGGCGCCCGCTGGCGGGTTGATCCAGGTACTGGAACCAATGCGCGCCGACGATCATCGGCTGGGCCAAGGCGGCCTTGAGGAAATTGGCATACGCCGGGCCACGGTCTTCCTCGCGGGCCACTTCCAGCGGACCAGGCCAGAACGGGCCACGGTCACGGGAGCCGAACTGGAACTCGGACACCAGCACCGGCTTGTCCAGCTCGGCCAGGCGGGCGAAATCGTAGCCGTCCTCAGGCTTGAGGGTATAGAAGTTGAAACTCAGCACATCGCAGAACTCGGCGCAGGCCTTGACCGCCTCGGGCGTGCTGACCGCGTAACGGCCACCCAGCAGCAGGTGATTGGGCGCATGCCACTTCAGCGCATCGGATATGGTCTTGAAGTAGGTTTCGGCGAACACCTGCTGGAAATACTGGTAGTCACGCTCGATTTCCGGGTGCTCGGGGTTGGGCAGAGGCGCCTCGAAACCTGGGTCTTCCATCAGTTCCCAGGCGGTCAATTCGATACCCCAGGCCTTCGACAACCCGGCCTGGTTGCGGTACTTGTCACGCAACTGCTTGAGGAAGGCACGCTTGGCCGGCACGTCGGTGGTCAGGCGCAAGGTGCCGTAGGCCAGGCCATAGCGGGCCTTGGGATCGTCGCCCGGCGCGGCCCAGGCCAACTCATTGTCGGCAAAGTAGCCAATCAGCCAGGGGTCGTCGCGGTGATCGCGGGCGGCGATGGCCACGGCGCGCTCGGTGGCCATGGCGAAACGCGGGTCGAACGGGTCAGGCATGCGGCCCCACCAATCCATGCCGGTGCTGATGCTGGCGTAATCACCGACGATCGACAGCGCCAAGGTATAGGGCAGGCGCTTGGCCTGGCCCAACGCCGGGTCGCTCCAGTTGCCCAGGGTATTGAAGCCCCAGGCTTGCAGGCGATCGAGGGTATGGCCCTGCCAGCGGGGCGCATCCACCACCAAGGGTGGGCACGCCGCTGCCTGGTCACCTTGCTCGCAGGGTTTGCCGTAGGTGCGCTGGAGATTGCTGGCATAGAAGTCGAACCAGCGCCCCTGCTTGAAACCACGGCCCAGGGACGAAGCATTGCCATCGTCATTGTTGCCCTGGCCATAGAACGCCGCCAGCGCGTCGCCTTCGCCCGGCAGGGCCTTGAACATGCCCTCGCGTCCGGCGACATAGGTGCGCCCGCCGTCAGCGGCCACGGCATTGACGCCCAGCGAATAAAACGGGTGCCCGTCCGGGGTCACCAGGTACCAGCGGCCCTCGCGCTTTTCGCTGCGGAAGAAGCCCTTGGCCTCGAACACCGGGCCCGCCAGCACGCCGCCGTAGGCATCCAGCTTAAGCGTATCGCGCTCGGCCAACCAGGCCTTGAGTTGCGCCTGCTCGCGGGTGGCGGCAGCCTTGAGCTGCTCGTCGTTGACGATCTTTTCCGGCCAGCGTCCGCGGGTTGACTGGCCGTAGCCATCGATCAGCTCGGCATAGGCGGCCTTGAAGGCCAGGTCGTCATCCTGCACGCCGACTTTCTCGATCAGCAGGCTCTGGGCCACCTTCGGCCCCGGGATGCTCAGGCTGAGCGAAGTGATCTGCGCCAGGTCCGCTTCCCCTTCACTGCTGGTCAGCAGCAGGCGTTGGCCCTCGAAAACCCAGGGCATCGGCGGCCCGGCGCGCATGCCCTGGCTCAGCGGCGAGCTGGCCTTGAGCGGGACCATCACCGTCTGCGCCGGGCCGGCCGGCAGGTCGATCCGGCTGGTGAGGGTCCGCCCGTCACTGCTCTGGATCGTCACATTGACGGTCAGGGCCCAATCCATGCCGCTTTGCAGGCGCAAGGTCAGGGCCTGCCCGGCCGACCAGTCCCAGGCTCCACTCTGCGGGGCCAGGCGCAAGGTCGGCTGCGCCACCGGGTTGAACACCACCCGTCGCAATACCTCGCCTTCGGCTGTCTGTTCCGCGTTGTACTGCGGCAACGTGGCGTCCTGGGTGGTCACATTCACCACCGACGCCGGGCGCACGAAACTGAACAGCGTCTGTTGCGCGGCGAGCAAGGGCGCGCTGAACAACAGGATGAACATCACAGGCAGGGTACGGCGGATCATAGGGCGGTGGCTCTCCTTCAGAGCCCGTCACGGGCTCCAGATCGAGTAATGGACAACGGGTGGCGCGTCTGGCTCAGGCAGTCAGCCGATTTCCCGTCGGAACGGCGGCAGTGCATTGAGAATAGCCTTGCCGTAGCGTTGGGTGACCAGGCGGCGGTCGAGCAAGGTGATTACCCCGCGGTCCTGTTCGGTACGCAACAGGCGACCGCAGGCCTGGATCAGGCGCAGCGAGGCGTCGGGCACGGCGATTTCCATGAACGGATTGCCGCCGCGGGCCTCGATCCACTCGGCCAGGGCCGCCTCGACCGGGTCGTCCGGCACGGCGAAGGGGATCTTGGCGATCACCACGTGCTCGCAGTAAGCGCCCGGCAGGTCGACCCCTTCGGCGAAGCTGGCCAGGCCGAACAGCACGCTGTGCTGGCCGTCGTCGACCCGCGCCTTGTGTTTATTGAGGGTCTCCTGCTTGGACAGGTTGCCCTGGATCAGCACCAGTTTGCGCCAGTCGCGGTCCAGGCCGTCGAATACGTCTTGCATCTGCTTGCGTGAGGAGAACAGCACCAACGCGCCACGGGCGTCCTCGACGATGGCCGGCAGCTCGCGGATGATCGCCGCGGTGTGGGCGGTGGCATCACGCGGGTCGGCACCCAGATCGGGCACCCGCAGCAGGCCGGCGTCGCCGTGCACGAATGGGCTGGGTACCACGCACTGCACGGCATCGCGGGGCAGGCCCGAACGCATGCGAAAGCGATCGAACTTGCCCAGCGCGGTCAAGGTCGCCGAGGTCACCAAGGCGCCATGGGCGACGTTCCACAAGCTCTTGCGCAGCATCTCGGCGGCCAGAATGGGGCTGGCATTGACCTCGATGTCGAACAGCGCGCCGCTCTCGGCCAGAGTCAGCCAGCGCGCCATGGGCGGGTTGTCCTCGGGGTCTTCGGCGGTGAAGGCGGTCCACAGCTCCCAGTTGCCCTGGGCGCGGGTCACCAGGCTGCCGAACAGCGGGTACCACTCCTCGGCCTGGTGGCTGGCGATGCCGATGTTGTTCTCGCCGTCCATGCCTTCCTTGAGCAGGTCGGCCAGGCGGGTGAACAGGTCGTTGAGGCGGGCGAAGCCTTTCTTGAGCTCGATACCGACTTCGCGGATCTGCTCGGGCACCACGCCGCCTTCGAAACGGTAGCGCGGGCGGTCACGGCCTTCCATGTCCTCGCCGACGCGGAAGTCCGCCACCTGCTCGCACAGGGTGAACATGAACTGCTGCTGGGTACGCACCTCGCGGGCCAGTTCCGGCACCTGCTCGATGTACTTGCCCAGGTCGCCCGGCAGCGGGTGCTGGGCCAGCAGCTTGGTCAGGTTCTTGGCGGTCTGTTCCAGCCAGTCGGCGGTGGAGCGCAGGCGCGAGTAATGGGCGAAGTGGCCGATGGCCTTGTCCGGCAGATGGTGACCTTCGTCGAACACATACATGGTTTCGCGCGGATCGGGCAGCACCGCGCCGCCGCCCAGCGCCAGGTCGGCCAGGACCATGTCGTGGTTGGTGACGATCACGTCGACCTTGCCCATGCCTTCACGGGCCTTGTAGAACACGCACTGCTGGAAGTTCGGGCAATGACGGCCGGTGCACTGGCTATGGTCGGTGGTCAAGCGCGCCCAGTCTTGGTCCTCGATGGCTTCCGACCAGCTGTCGCGGTCGCCGTCCCAGCGGTTGCCGGCGAGCTTCTCGATCATGCTGTTGAACAGCTTCTGGCTGCGCTCGTCGACTTCGATATGGAAGCCTTCTTCCTCGAACAGCTGCGCGGTGGCCGACTGGGCGTGGCCTTCCTGCAGCAGGATGTCGAGCTTGGACAGGCACAGGTAACGGCCCCGCCCCTTGGCCAGGGCGAAGCTGAAGTTCAGCCCGCTGTTGCGCATCAGGTCGGGCAGGTCCTTGAAGACGATCTGCTCCTGCAGCGCGACGGTGGCGGTGGCGATCACCAGGCGCTTGCCGGCGGCCTTGGCGGCGGGGATCGCGGCGAGGCTGTAGGCGACGGTCTTGCCGGTACCGGTGCCGGCCTCGACCGCCACCACGGCGGGCTCGCCCGCACGACGGCCTTCGTCGTCGCAGGCGATGTCGCCGAGCACCTTGGCCACTTCGGCGATCATCAGGCGCTGGCCATAGCGTGGCTTGAGGCTTTTGGCTTCGAGGAAACGCGAATAGGCGCCCTGGATGGTGGCTTTGAGTTCGTTGCTGATCATGGTCTGCGGGCGCCCGGAGGGCTGGATATATTTTCAGTGTTTCGCATGGGCCGGCTATCATACCCCGCTATTGCCCTTTGTGCCCCATGGAGATCTGGATGCTTGCCTTTGCCCTGCCCTATACCTTGCATGTCCTGGCCGCCCTGGTGTGGGTCGGCGGGATGTTCTTCGCCTGGCTGGTGCTGCGCCCGGCCACGGTTGCCGCCCTCGAAGGGCCGGCGCGGCTGCGCTTGTGGGTGGAGGTTTTCCAGCGGTTCTTCAGATGGGTCTGGCTGGCGGTGGCGGTGCTGGCTGTCAGCGGAGTCGGCATGATCCACCTTCGCTTTGCCGGGTTCGAGACTGCGCCTCGCTATGTACAGGTGATGATTGGCGGGGGGATTGTCATGTTTGCGTTGTTCATGCGGGTTCAGGGGTTGTTGTTGCCCGAGTTGCGGGCGGCGGTTCAGGCCGAGGATTGGGCTGTCGGCGCTGGGGTGCTGGGGCGGATTCGGCGGTTGGTGGGGGTTAATTTGTTGATTGGGGTGTTGGTGGTGGGGGTGGCCAGTTCTCGGGCTTGGGTTTGAGGGTTCGGGTTCGGGTTCGGCTAGATCATTGTTTTGATATTTATGAGCACATTCATAGGTGATGTCGACATTTAGTCACCTTTTCGCCCTTACGGCGACCTACTTTTGCACGCG
>NZ_JBMDJI010000053.1:0-25845 GCF_057809115.1 Pseudomonas sp. FG47 | reverse complement strand
CGCCGATGCCGTGGTGCTGGTGCGCGACGAGCGCCTGCTGGCCTGGTTC
Source organism: Pseudomonas sp. FG47 (assembly GCF_057809115.1). Taxonomy (NCBI): domain Bacteria; kingdom Pseudomonadati; phylum Pseudomonadota; class Gammaproteobacteria; order Pseudomonadales; family Pseudomonadaceae; genus Pseudomonas; species Pseudomonas sp. FG47. The sequence continues at coordinate 25,796 of NZ_JBMDJI010000053.1, read as the reverse complement.
ACCGCAACCATGCCGGTGGACACCGACGCGCTGCGCCAGGGCCTGCAAGCCCGCTTGCCGGCTCATCTGCTGCCGCAAGCCTTTGTTCAGCTGGATGAGCTGCCACTGACCGCGCACGGCAAGCTCGATCGCAAAGCCCTGCCAGAGCCGGATGCCTCGGCGCTGGCGGGACAGCCCTACCAAGCGCCACTGGGCGCCACCGAAGCTGCCATGGCAGCGATCTGGGCCGAGGTGCTGGGCTTGGAGCAGGTCGGTCGCCATGACAATTTCTTCGAACTGGGTGGTCATTCGCTGCTGGCGGTGAGCCTGACCGCGCGTCTGCGCCAGGCCGGCCTGGAGGCCGATGTGCGCACGCTGTTCGGCCAGCCGACCGTGGCTGCGCTGGCCGCCACCCTGGGCCATGGCCGCAGGATCGAGGTGCCGGCCAACCGGATCCCGCTGGGCTGCACGCAGATCACTCCCGAACTGCTGCCGCTGGTAGACCTGGAGCAGCCCGCCATCGAGCGCATCGTTGCCACGGTACCGGGCGGCGCGGCCAACGTGCAGGATATCTACCCGCTAGCGCCGTTGCAGGAGGGCATCCTCTACCATCACCTCAGCTCACCCGAGCACGACCCTTATGTGCTCGCCTCGCGCATGGTCTTCGCCAGCCAGGAGCGCTTACAGGCTTTCGTCGATGCCCTTGGCAAGGTCATCGCCCGGCATGATGTGCTGCGCACCTCGGTGCTCTGGGATGGCCTGCCGCAGCCGGTGCAGGTGGTCTGGCGCGAGGCGCCGCTGGCGGTATTCGAGGTGGCCGGCGAGGCCCAGGTACCTCACGCGTTGGCCCTGGATCAGGCGCCGCTGGTGCGCCTGTACCACTGGCCGGAACCGCAAGGCCCTGGCCGCCTGGCGGCCCTGCAGTTCCACCATATCGTCCTCGACCACACCGCGCTGGATGTGCTCGGCCAGGAGTTGGTGGGCTACCTGCAAGGCCTGCCAGTGCCCGCCGAACCGGGCGTGCCGTACCGCAACTACGTGGCCCAGGCGCGCCTGGGCGTCAGCCAGGCCGAGCACGAGGCGTTCTTCCGCGAGCAGTTGGGTGATATCGACGAGCCGACCCTGCCGTTCGGCCTGGGCGATGTGCAACTGGATGGCCAGGCCATCGAGGAAGCGCAGCACTGGTTGGACGACAGCCTGGCACTGCGCCTGCGCCAGCAGGCCCGGCAGCGTGGTATCAGCGTCGCCAGCTTGTTCCACCTGGCCTACGGGCGCCTGCTGGCGGCCGTCAGCGCTCGCGACAGCGTGGTGTTCGGCACCGTGCTGCTGGGGCGGCTGGAAGGCGGCGAGGGCGCCGAACGGGCTCTGGGCATGTTCATCAACACCTTGCCGCTGCGCCTGGACCTGGCGGATGTCAGCCTGGCCGAGGCGCTGCAGGCGACCCAGCAGGGCCTCAGCGCCTTGCTCGGCCACGAGCACGCCTCGTTGGCCCTGGCCCAGCGCTGCAGCGGCGTGGCCGCGCCGGCGCCGTTGTTCAGCGCCATGCTCAACTACCGCCATGGCAGCCAGGTCGACGAAGCCCAGCGCCAGGCCTTGCAAGGCATCGAGACCTTGCAGAGCGAGGAGCGCAGCAACTACCCGCTAAGCCTGAGCGTGGACGATATCGGCGCGCGTTTGCGCCTGGTTGCCCTGGCCCCGGCCAGCGTGGGCGCGGCGCGGGTATGCGGGCAGGTGCAGCAGGTCTTGCTGGGGATGGCCGAGGCGTTGGAGCAGCAGCCGCAGCGGCGCTTGCTCGACTTGCCGGTGCTGCAAGCCGAGGAGCGCCACCAGGTGCTGGTCGACTTCAACCGCAGCGCAGTGCCCCACGATATCAGCCAGACCTTGCATGGCCTGTTCGAGGCCCAGGCCCTGCGCAACCCCGACGCGGTGGCGGTCAGCACCGAGCAGGGCGAGCTGAGCTATGGCCAGCTCAATCAGCAGGCCAACCGCCTGGCCCGCCACTTGATCGCCCTCGGCGTGCAGCCGGACGATCGTGTGGCGATCTGCGTCGAACGCGGCCCGGCCCTGGTGGTCGGCTTGCTGGCCATTCTCAAGGCCGGCGGCGCCTATGTACCGCTCGACCCGGACTACCCGGCCGAGCGTATCCGCCACATGCTCAGCGACAGCCAGCCGCGTGCCGTGCTGGTACAGGCGTCCACCCGGGCCCTGGCGGGCGTGTCGGCGGTGGCGCAGGTAGACCTCGACCAGTCGATCTGGGCCGCCTTGCCGGCTGACAACCCGCAGGTGCCGGCGCTGAACGCCCGCCACCTGGCCTATGTAATCTACACCTCCGGGTCCACCGGGGTGCCCAAGGGCGTCATGGTCGAGCACCGCAATGTGGTCAACCTGGTGAACTGGAGCCAGCGGCTGTTCCCGGCCGGTGGCGCGCTGCTGCACAAGACCCCGGTGAGCTTCGACGCCTCGGTGTGGGAGTTGTTCTGGCCGCTGTGCAGTGGCCTGCGCCTGGTGCTGGCGCGCCCGGACGGGCAGCGCGATCCACAGTACCTGGTAGAGCTGATCGAGCGTCAGCAGGTGACCGTGGTGCAGTTCGTGCCGGCCTTGCTCCAGCAGTTCCTTGACCTGGAGGGCAGCGCCGGCTGCGCCAGCCTCACCGACATCGTCTGTGGTGGCGGCGAGCTGACCGAAGCCCTGGCCCGCCAGGTGCGCGAGCGCTTGCCGCAGGTGCGCCTGCACAACGTCTACGGCCCCACCGAGAGCACGGTCGATTGCAGTGTCTGGACCTTGCACCCGCAGCAACCGGTGCCAGGTGGCGCGCTGCCGATTGGCCGGCCCATCGACAACACCACCCTGTACGTGCTCGATGCCCATGATCAACCCGTGCCGCTGGGTGTCGCCGGCCAGTTGCATATCGGCGGTGCCGGGGTGGCGCGTGGCTACCTTGGCTTGCCGCAGCAGCAGGCCGAGCGCTTCATCGCCAGCCCGTTCAACCCGGATGAGCGTCTGTACCGTAGTGGCGACCTGGTGCGCCAGCGCCGCGACGGCAGCCTCGAGTTCCTCGGCCGTACCGACCACCAGATCAAGCTACGCGGCCTGCGCATCGAGCCCGGCGAGATCGAGTCCAGCATCATGCGCCTGGCTGGTGTGCGCGAGGCCGTGGTGCTGGTGCACGACGCAGCGCCGGCCGGGCCGCGGCTGGTCGCCTACCACACAGGCGAGCCGCTGGCCGCCGAGGCCCTGCGCGCGGCGCTGCTGGCGCAGTTGCCGGAATACATGGTACCGGCGCTGTTCATCCACCTCGACAGCCTGCCGCTGACCCCCAACGGCAAGCTCGACCGCAAGGCCCTGCCGGCCCCAGACCTGGCGCACCTGCCGGGTCGCGAGTATCAGGCGCCGATCGGCGAGACCGAAGCGCTGCTGGCGCGGGTCTGGGCCGAACTGCTGGGCGTGGAGCGGGTAGGGCGGCAAGACAACTTCTTCGAACTGGGCGGTCACTCGCTACTGGCCGTGACCCTCACCTCGCGCCTGCGCGAAGCCGGCCTGGAAGCCGACGTGCGCAGCCTGTTCGAACAACCGACGCTGGCAGGCTATGCCGCCATCACAGACAGAATGGAGATCGTCCTGTGAGCATCAACCAATTACTGGCGACCTTGGCCGCCCACGATGTCCAACTGGCGCTCAAGGACGGCCAGCTGGCGGTCCAGGGCAACCGCCAGGCGCTGAGCGACGCCAACCTGGTGGCCCAGTTGCGCGAGCACAAGCCGGCGCTGCTGGCCCTGCTGGCCAGCGGCGAGTACGTGGCCAGCCGCCAGGGCGCGGTGCTGGTGCCGGACAACCGCATCCCGGCCGACTGCACGCGCATCACCCCCGAGCTGCTCAGCCTGGTCGAGCTCGACCAGGCCAGCCTCGACCGCCTGGTGACCGCCGTGCCCGGCGGCGCGGCCAATGTGCAGGACATCTACCCGCTGCTGCCATTGCAGCAGGGCATGCTGTTCCACCACGCCAGCGCCGGCGAGCACGACCCCTATGTGATGCAGGCGCGCTTCGTGTTCGCCGACGACACCCGGGTGCAGGCCTTTGCCGAGGCCTTGCAGGGGGTGATCGACCGCCACGATATCCTGCGTACCTCGGTGCACTGGAAGGAGGTCGAGACCCCGCTGCAGGTGGTCTGGCGCCAGGCCCGCCTGCGGGTCATCCAGTTGGCGCCCGGGCAAGCGCCCGAGAGCGGCTTCGACCTGGCCCAGGCGCCGCTGATTCGCCTGCAATGCCAGGCGCCGGACAGCGCCGGGCGCATCGGCGCCACCTTGCAGTTCCACCACCTGGCCATGGACCACAGCGCCCTGGAGGTGGTGCGCCACGAAATGCTCGCCTACCTGCTGGGCGACACGGCCCGCCTGGGCCGCCCGGTGCCATTTCGCAACCATGTCGCCCAGGCCCTGCTGGGCGTCGGCGAGGCCGAGCACGAGGCGTTCTTCCGCGACATGCTCGGTATCATCGACGTGCCGACATTGGCCTACGGCCTGGCCGACGTGCAGGGCGACGGCGCGGCGCTCAACGAGCATGCCCTGGACCTCGACCTGGCGCTGTGCCAGGCGCTGCGCGGCCAGGCCCGGGCCCAGGGGGTGAGCGTCGCCAGCCTGTTCCACCTGGCCTGGGCGCGGGTGCTGGGCGGCCTCACCGGGCTAGGGCAGGTGGTGTTCGGCACGGTGTTGATGGGGCGCCTGCTCGGCGCCGAGGCCACCGAGCGGGCACTGGGGATCTTCATCAATACCTTGCCGCTGCGGGTGGACCTGGACGGGGACGACCTGGGCGCGGCAATCAAGGCCACCCACCAGCGCCTGAGCAGCCTGATGCGCCACGAGCATGCGCCGCTGGCCCTGGCCCAGCGCTGCAGCGGCGTTGCCGCGCCAACGCCGCTGTTCAACGCCTTGCTCAACTACCGCCACAGCGCGCCTTCGGGCGCCGAGGAGGTGCGCCGGGCGGGCTGGGCAGGTATCGAGATCGTCCATGCTGCCGAGGCCACCAACTACCCGCTGACCCTGAGCGTCGACGATTTCGGCGAGGCGTTTCGCCTGACCTTGCTGGCCAGCCCCGAGGTTCCGGCGCAGCGGGTCTGCGCCTACCTCGAACAGACCTTGCGCAGCCTGTTGGCGGCCCTGGCCCAGGGGCGCGCCGTGGAGGTGCGGGCGCTGCCCATGCTGCCAGCCAATGAGCGCGACGAACTACTCGAAGGGTTCAACCAGGCGCCGGGCGGCGCGATCACCCCGGGCACGCTGCACGCACGCATCGAGGTCATGGCCCAGGCCCATCCCCAGGCCAACGCCGCCACCTGCCAGGGCCTGGGGCTGAGCTACGCCGAGCTGAACGGCCGGGCCAACGCCCTGGCCCATCAGTTGATCGAACTGGGCGTACGCCCCGACGACCGGGTCGCGGTGCTGGCCCGGCGCGGGCTGGACACCCTGGTCGGCCTGCTGGCCGTGCTCAAGGCCGGCGCCGGCTATGTACCGGTCGACCCGGCCCATCCCGACGAGCGCGTGCACTACCTGCTGGCCGACAGCGCCCCGGTGGCGGTGCTGACCCAGCATGGCTTGCGCCAGCGCCTGGGACAGATAGATGTGCCGGTGCTGGCCCTCGACCAGCCCGACTGGCCTGCACGCCTGGATAATCCGCGAGTCGCGGGGCTGAATGCCGAACACCTGGCCTACGTGATCTACACCTCAGGCTCCACCGGCCAGCCGAAAGGCGTGATGGTCGAACACCGCACCTTGAACAACCTGGTGGACTGGCATTGCCGCGCTTTCGACCTGTGCCTGGGCCGGCATACCTCGAGCCTGGCCGGCTTCGGTTTCGACGCCATGGCCTGGGAAGTGTGGCCGGCGCTGGCCAGCGGCGCGGTGCTGCACCTGGCGCCGCCCGGCGAAGGCCATGAGGACCTCGACGCCATGCTCGCCTGGTGGCGTGAGCAGCCGCTGGATGTGAGTTTCCTGCCGACCCCGGTGGCCGAATATGCCTTCAGCCATCAGCTGGGCCACCCGACCCTGCGCACCCTGTTGATCGGCGGCGACCGCCTGCGCCAGTTCAACCGCACCCAGACCTTCGCCGTGGTCAACAACTACGGCCCTACCGAGACCACGGTGGTGGCCAGTTCCGGGGTAATCGCGGCCGAGGGCGCGCTGCACATCGGCAGGCCGGTGGACAACGCCCGGCTGTACGTGCTCGATGCCAACCTGCAGCCGTTGCCCCTGGGTGTGCCGGGCGAGCTGTACATCGGCGGCGCCGGGGTGGCCCGGGGCTACCTGAACCGCCCTGAGCTGACCGCCGAACGCTTCCTCGACGACCCGTTCGACGCAGGCGTCGGCGCGCGCATGTACCGCACTGGCGACCTGGTGCGCTGGCTGGCCGACGGCACCCTGGACTACCTGGGGCGCAACGACGACCAGGTGAAGATCCGCGGCGTGCGTATCGAGCTGGGCGAGATCGAAAGCCGCCTCGCCAGCCTGCCTGGGATCAACGAAGCGGTGGTGCTGGCCCGTGAGGACCAGCCCGGCCAGCCGCGCCTGGTGGCCTACTTCACCCCGCAAGCAGGGATCGAGGCGCCGCAACCCGAGCGACTGCGCGCGCAACTGCTGGTCCATTTGCCGGACTACATGGTGCCGGTGGCCTTCGTCGGGCTCGTGGCGTTGCCACTCACAGCCAATGGCAAGCTCGACCGCCGCGCGCTGCCGGCCCCCGAACGCTCGGCGCTGTTCGAACAGGCCTACGTGGCCCCCGAGGGCGAGCTGGAAACCGCCCTGGCCGGGCTATGGGCCGAGCTGCTGCAGGTGGAGCGGGTCGGCCGGCATGATCACTTCTTCGCCCTGGGCGGGCACTCGCTGCTGGCCATGCGCATGGTCTCCCAGGTGCGCCTGCGCCTGGGCGTGGAACTGGCCTTGGCCGAGCTGTTCGCCAATGCCGAGCTGGCGGCGGTCGCCCAGGTGCTGGCCGGGGCCGGGCGCAGCACGCTGCCGGCAATTGTGCCGGTGGCCCGCGACCAGGCGCTGCCGTTGTCGTTCGCCCAGCAGCGGCTGTGGTTCCTGGCCCAGCTCGAAGGGGGCAACCAGGCCTACAACGTGCCCCTGGCCCTGGGCCTGCGCGGCGAGCTCGACGTCGATGCGCTGGAGCGCGCGCTGCTGTGCATCGTCGCGCGCCATGAAACCCTGCGCAGCCGCTTCGTGCCGCGCGGCGACAGCGCCGAGGTCGAGCTGCTGGGCACGCCACAGGCGGGCTGGCTGCGGCGCCAGGCCCTGGCCGCCGATGCCCTGGTTGCCTGGTTGCAGGACGAGGCCGTGGCGCCGTTCGACCTGGTGGCCGGGCCGCCAGTGCGTGCCAACCTGCTGCAACTGGGCGAACAGCAGCATGTGCTGGTACTCACCGTGCACCATATCGCCGCCGATGGCTGGTCCCTGGGCGTGCTCACCGGTGAGCTCGGCGCGCTGTACCCGGCCTTGCGCGCCGGCCACGCCGACCCGCTGCCGGCGCTGGCGATCCAGTACGGCGACTACGCCGTGTGGCAGCGCCGCTGGCTGGCTGGCGAACAGTTGCAGCGCCAGGCTGATTACTGGCGCGAGGCGCTGGATGGCGCGCCGACCCTGCTGAGCCTGCCCTGCGACCGGCCGCGCCCGGCCCGCCAGGACTTCAGCGGCGCCAGCCTGGCGCTGCGCCTGGACGAGCGCCTGGGCGCTGGCCTGCGCACCTTGGCCCAGCGTCACCAAGCCACCTTGTACATGGTGCTGCTGGGCGCTTGGGCCACGACCCTGGCGCGCTTGGCCGGGCAGCCGGAGGTGGTGGTCGGTTGCCCGGTGGCCGGGCGCGGCAGTGCCGAGCTGGAGCCGCTGGTGGGGTTGTTCGTCAACACCCTGGCGGTGCGTGTCGACACCACTGCGGCGCCCAGCACCGAGGCCTTGCTCGGCCAGGCCAAGGCCCGCCTGCTGCAAGCCCAGGCGCACCAGGACCTGCCGTTCGAGCAGGTGGTGGAGATCGTGCGCCCGGCGCGTAGCCTGGCGCATACCCCGCTGTTCCAGACCACCCTGAACTGGCAGGCCGGCGCCGCTGCCGCGCTGAGCCTGGAAGGCGTGCAACTGGAGGCGGTGGCGCAGACCAACCAGGTGGCCAAGTTCGACTTGTCGTTGAGCCTGGGCGAGCAGGGCGAGGCGCTGGTCGGCAGCCTGGAATACGCCACGGCGTTGTTCGACGAAGCGCGCGTGCAGCGTATCGCCGGCTACTTCCAGACCTTGCTGCAAGCCATGGTGGCCAACGACCAGCAAGCGCTGGCCGAGGTGGCGCTGGTCGGCGAGGCCGAACGCCAGCGCCTGCTGCATGGTTTCAACAACAGCCGCCGGCTGTTGCCCCAGGGGCAGACCGTGCATGGCTTGATCGAAACCCAGGCGGCCCGTGCCGCGCAGGCCGTTGCCGCAGTGGTCGACGGGCAGTCGCTGAGCTATGGCGAGTTGAATGTCCGGGCCAACGCCCTGGCCCACCACCTGATCGCCCAGGGCGTGGGGCCCGACCAGCGAGTGGCGGTGGTCGCCCGCCGCGGTTTGGACACCCTGGTGGCGCTGCTGGCCGTGCTCAAGGCCGGTGCCGGCTATGTGCCGGTGGACCCGGCGCACCCGGACGAGCGTCTGCGCTACCTGCTCGCCGACAGCACCCCGACGCTGGTGCTGGCCCAGCAGGCGCTGTGCGAGCGCCTGCAAGGCGTGAGCGTGCCGCTGCTGGCCCTGGACCGCCCGGACTGGCCGGCGCGGACCGACAACCCAAGCGTAGCGGGGCTGGGGGTGAACCAGCTGGCCTATGTGATCTACACCTCCGGTTCCACCGGCGAACCCAAGGGGGTGATGGTCGAGCACCAGAGCTTGGCCAACCTGGTGCATTGGCACTGCAAGGCCTTCGAGCTGGGCGCCGGCGACCACACCGCCAGCGTCGCCGGTTTCGGCTTCGACGCCATGGCCTGGGAAGTGTGGCCGGCGCTGTGCGCCGGTGCCGTGCTGCACCTGCCGCCGGCCACGCTGGGCAACGAGCAGCTCGACGCGCTGCTGGCCTGGTGGCTGGAGCAGCCGCTGAAAGTGGCCTTCCTGCCGACCCCGGTGGCCGAGTACGCCTTCGCCCAGGGGTTGCGCCACCCGACCCTGCGCACCTTGCTGATCGGCGGCGATCGCCTGCGTCAGTTCCACAGCGACCCAGGCTGCGTGGTGGTCAACAACTACGGCCCCACCGAGGCCACGGTGGTCGCCAGCTCCGGGCTGGTGTTGCCCGGCGGCGCGCTGGATATCGGCCGGCCGATCGCCAATGCCCGCCTGTACCTGCTGGACGAAGCGCGCCAGCTGGTGCCGATGGGCAGCACCGGCGAGCTGTACGTGGGCGGTGCCGGGGTGGCGCGAGGTTACTTGCACCGACCCGAACTCACCGCCGAGCGTTTTCTCGACGACCCGTTCAGCGAGGTGCCCGGGGCACGGATGTACCGTACCGGCGACCTGGCCCGCTGGAACGCCGACGGCACCCTGGATTACCAGGGGCGTAACGACGACCAGGTAAAGATCCGCGGCCTGCGCATCGAGTTGGGCGAGATCGAGGCGCAGTTGCTGCGCCTGCCGGGTATCGACGAGGCGCTGGTGCTGGCCGGCGAGGAGGTGCCCGGCCAGCCTCGGCTGCTGGCCTGGTTCATCGCCCAGGGCCAGGTGGCATCAGCCGCCGAGCTGCGTGCCAGCCTGGCCCGGCACCTGCCAGCCTACATGCTGCCGGCGGCGCTGGTACGGCTGGACAGCTGGCCGTTGACCGCCAATGGCAAGGTCGACCGCCGCGCGCTGCCTCTGCCTGAGCGCGAGGCCCTGGCCAGCCAGGCCCACGAAGCGCCTGAAGGCACCTTGGAAAACGCCCTGGCCGAGCTCTGGGCCGAGCTGCTGCAGGTCGACAGGGTCGGCCGTCACGACCGCTTCTTCGAACTGGGCGGCCATTCACTGCTGGCCATGCGCATGGTCGGCCAATTGCGCCAGCGCCTGGGCCTGGAGCTGGGCCTTGGCCAGCTGTTCGCCGACGACCGTCTGTTGGCGGTGGCCGCCGCGCTGCAAGGTGCGGCATCCGCCACCCTGCCGGCCATCGAGGCGGTGCCGCGCGGTCAGTCGCAGCCGCTGTCGTTCGCCCAGCAGCGCCTGTGGTTCCTGGCACAGATGGACGATGCCAGCGCCGCCTACCATATTCCCCTGGGCCTGGAACTGCGCGGGCCGCTCGACCGGCCGGCGCTGGAGCGCGCGCTGGCGCGCATCGTCGAGCGCCACGAGAGCCTGCGCAGCCATTTTGCCCAGGAAGGCGCCGCAGCACGGGTGCGGGTGGCCCCGGGCAACGGCGGCTTCAGCCTCAGCTGGCACGACCTGCGCGGCCAGGGCCAGGCCTTGGCGGGGCTGCTGCGCGAGGAGGCGCTGCTGCCGTTCGACCTCGCGCACCAGCTGCCGATCCGCGGCCGCTTGCTGTGCCTGGACAGCGAGCGCCATGCGCTGCTGCTGACCTTGCACCACATCGTCGCCGATGGCTGGTCGATGGGCGTGTTCACCCAGGAGCTGGCGGCGTTGTACCAGGCCTTCAGTACCGGCCTGGCCGACCCGCTGCCGGCGCTGGCGATCCAGTACGCTGACTACGCCATCTGGCAACGCCGCTGGCTGTCCGGCGACGAGCTGCAACGCCAGGGCGAGTACTGGCGCCAGGCCCTGGCCGGCGCGCCGCTGCTGTTGACCCTGCCCAGCGACCGGCCGCGCCCGACGCGCCAGGACTATCAGGGCGAGCGGGTCGAAGTGCGCCTGGACCGCCGCCTGAGCGCCGACCTCAAGGACCTGTGCCAACGCCACGCGATTACCCCCTTCATGCTCTTCGGCGCCGCCTGGGCGGTGTTGCTGGCGCGGCTGTCGGGCCAGGCCGAAGTGGTCATCGGCACCCCGGTGGCCAACCGCAGGCATGCCGAGGTCGAGGGCCTGATCGGCCTGTTCGTCAACTCCCTGGCCCTGCGCATCGACACCGCCGGCAGCCCCGATGTGGCAGCGCTGCTGGCCCGGGTCAAGGCCTGCGTGAGCCAGGCCCAGGATCACCAGGATATCCCCTTCGAACAGGTAGTCGAGTTGCTGCAACCCCCGCGCAGCCTGGCCCACACCCCGCTGTACCAGGTGTCGTTGGCCTGGAATGGCGCGCCGGGCGAGGCGCTGCGCCTGGGCGAGCTGCAACTGGCGCCGCTGGGCACGCCCCAGGCCATCGCCAAGTTCGACCTGACCCTGAGCCTGGGCGAGACCGCTGATGGCTTCGCCGGCGCGCTGGAGTACGCCACCGCGCTGTTCGACCGCGCCACCATCGAGCGCCATGTCGGTTACCTGGAGCAACTGCTCTGGGCCTTCGCCGGCAGCGACCAGGCCGTGCCGGCGCGGGTCGAGCTGCTCAGCGCCAGCGAACGCCGCCAGGAGCTGGTCAGCTGCAACGCCAGCGAGCTGGTGGGCGGCCTGCAACAACCGCTGCAAGCACTGTTCGAGGCCCAAGTGGTGCGCGCGCCCCAGGCCATCGCGGTGCAGGCCGAGGACGGCCAGCTGAGCTACCAGCAGCTCAACGAGGCAGCCAACCGCCTGGCCCATGAATTGATTGCCCGCGGCGTGCGGCCCGACAGCCGGGTGGCGGTCTGCCTGGCCCGTGGGCCGCAGCTGCTGGTCGGTCTGCTCGCCGTGCTCAAGGCCGGTGGCGCCTATGTGCCGCTGGATCCGGGCTATCCAGACGAGCGCCTGGCCTACATGCTGGCCGACAGCGCCCCGCTGGCGTTGCTGGTGGATGCCAGCAGCCGTGGGCGTTTTGCCGCCAGCCTGTTGCCCCGGCTGGACCTCGACCAGCCGAGCTGGGCCACGCGGCCGCCGCACAACCCGCAGGTCAAGGGCCTTGGCGCGCGCCAGCTGGCCTATGTGATCTACACCTCCGGCTCCACCGGCACGCCAAAAGGGGTGATGGTCGAGCACCGCAGCTTGTGCAACCTGGTGCACTGGAGTTCGCGGCTGATCGCGCCGAGTGCCGAAGGCGCGTTGCTGCACAAGACCCCGGTGAGTTTCGATGCCTCGGTGTGGGAGCTGTTCTGGCCGTTGTGCGCCGGCCTGCGCCTGGTGCTGGCGCGGCCCGACGGGCAGCGCGACCCGGCCTACCTGGCCGAGGTCATCCAGCGCCGCCGGGTTGGCGTGGTGCAGTTCGTGCCGGCGTTGTTGCAGCAGTTCCTCGCCCTGGAGGCCAGCGCGGCCTGCGACAGCCTCAGCGATATCGTCTGCGGCGGCGGCGAGCTGACCTCGGCGTTGCTGCAGCAGTTGCGCGCGCGCTTGCCCAAGGCACGCTTGCACAACGTCTACGGGCCGACCGAGACCACCGTCGATTGCAGCGTCTGGACCCTGGAACCGAGCCAGCCGCTGCCGGCCGGCGCGCCGCCGATTGGCCGGCCGATCGCCAACACCCGCCTCTACGTGCTCGACGGCCAGGGCCTGCCGGTGCCCCGTGGCGTGGTTGGCGAGCTGTATATCGCCGGCGTGGGGGTTGCCCGTGGCTACTTGGGCTTGCCTGAGCTGGACGCCGAGCGTTTCGCCGACAGTCCGTTCGTGGTGGGCGAACGCATATACCGCAGCGGCGACCTGGTGCGCCGCCGCGCCGATGGCGAACTGGAGTTCCTCGGCCGCAACGACTTCCAGGTCAAGCTGCACGGCCTGCGCATCGAGCTGGGCGAGATCGAGGCCTGTCTGGCGCGCCACGGCGCGGTGCGCGAGGTGGCGGTGCTGCTACGCGGCGAGCGCCTGGTGGCCTGGCTGACCCTGCGTGAAGGGGCCAGCGCGCCGGGAGTCGAGGCGCTGCGCAAGCACGCCTTGGCGCAACTGCCGGACTACATGGTGCCGGCGGCCTACGTGACGTTGCCGGCCATGCCGTTGAGCGCCAACGGCAAGCTCGACCGCCAGGCGTTGCCGGAGCCGGGCGCCGAGGCGGTACTCAGCCGTGGCTACGAGGCGCCGCGGGGCGCGGCCGAGATCCAGCTGGCGGCGCTGTGGGCCGAGCTGCTCAACGTGCCGAGGGTAGGGCGCCACGACCACTTCTTCGAACTCGGTGGCCACTCGCTGCTGGCGGTGACCTTGATCGCCCGCTTGCGTGCCCAAGGGCTGCAGGCGGATATCCGCGTGCTGTTCGCCGAACCGACCCTGGCCGCCCTGGCCGCGACCCTTGGCCATGATGCCGGGCCGCAGGTGCCGGCCAACCGCATCGGCATCGATTGCCAGCACATCACCCCCGAGCTGTTGCCGCTGGTGCAATTGCCGCAAGCCGCCATCGACGGCATCGTCACCCAGGTACCTGGTGGCGCCGCCAATATCCAGGACATCTACCCGTTGGGGCCGCTGCAAGCGGGCATCCTCTACCACCACCTGGCCAGCGAGGGCGACGACCCGTACCTGTTGCAGGCGCGTTTTGCCGTGGCCGACCGTGGACGCTTGCTGGCCCTGCACCAGGCGCTGGAGCAGGTGATCGCCCGCCACGACATCCTGCGCAGCGCGCTGGCCTGGGAGGGCCTGGCGCAGCCGCTGCAGGTGGTCTGGCGCCAAGCGCCGTTGCCGTTGCTGGAGGTTGCGGATGACGAGAACCCGGTCTTGCGCCTGGACCTCACCCGCGCGCCGCTGCTGCGCCTGCAATACAGCCAGCACCGGCAAACCGGGGCGATCACCGCGACCTTGCTGTTCCACCACCTGGTGATGGACCACGTCGCCCAGGATGTGCTGCGCGCCGAACTGCAAGCCTGCCTGCTGGGCCAGCAGCACCAGCTGCCGGCGCCGGTGCCGTACCGCAACTACATCGCCCAGGTGCTGCAAGGCGCGGGCGAGGCGCAGCACGAGGCGTTCTTCCGCGAACAGCTGGGTGACATCGACGAGCCGACCTTGCCCTACGGCGCCCAGGCGCAGCCGCACCCGGACGGCGTGGCCGAGGCGCAGCACTGGCTGCCGGCCGACATGGCCCTGCGGGTTCGCGAACAGGCGCGCCTGCTGGGCGTGGGCGCCGCCAGCCTGATGCACCTGGCCTGGGGGCTGGTGCTGGGGCAATTGTCGGGGCGCACCAGCGTGGTGTTCGGCACCGTGCTGCTGGGGCGCCTGCACGGCGGCGAGGGCATCGAACGGGCGCTGGGGGTGTTCATCAACACCTTGCCGTTGCGCCTGGACGTTGGCCTGCTGCCGGTGCGCGAAGCGCTGCTCGACACCCACCGGCGGCTGACCGGCCTGCTGGTGCATGAGCACGCCCAGCTAGCCCTGGCCCAGCGTTGCAGCGCGCTGCCAGCAGGGGCGCCGCTGTTCAGTGCCTTGCTCAACTACCGCCACAGCACCAGCGCGCTGGCAGGCGACGCGGCGGCCGGGCAGGCCTGGGCCGGCATCGAGCTGCTGCACGCCGAGGAACGCAGCAACTACCCGCTGGCGCTGAGCATCGATGACCTGGGCGAGGCATTCAGCCTGAGCGCCCAGTGCGCGCCAGGTGTCGATGCGCGGCGCCTGTGCGGCTATTTCGAGCAGGCCCTGGCAGGGCTGCTCGAGGCGCTGGAGCACGATCCGGAGCAGGGCATGGAGCGTATCAGCATCGTTGCCGGCGAAGAGCGTCGGCGCCTGGTCGGCGACTACAACGCCACCGCCCGCGACTACCCGCGCGAGGCGCCGGTGCAACAGCTGTTCGAACAGCGCGTGGCCCGTCACCCGCTGGCCCTGGCCGCGGTGCACGATGAGCGCCAGCTGACCTATGGCGAACTCAACGAGCAGGCCAACCGCCTGGCCCACTGGCTGATTGGCGAGGGGCTCAAGCCCGGCGAGCATGTGGCAATCCTGCTGCCACGCTCGTTGACGCTGCTGGTGGCGCAACTGGCGGTGCTCAAGTGCGCCGCGATCTATGTGCCGCTGGACAGCAACGCCCCAGCCGAGCGCCAGGCGTTCATGGCCCAGGACTGCCAGGCCGTGGCGCTGCTGACCCTCGCCAGCATGGCCGGTGATTGCGCGGTGCGGCGCATCGACCTCGACTGCCTGGCGCTGGACGACCAGCCGGGGCACAATCCGGGCCTGGTCGTGGACGCCGGCGCGGTGGCCTATGTGATGTACACCTCCGGCTCCACCGGCACGCCGAAAGGGGTGCGCGTGGCCCACCGCGGCATTGCCCGGCTGGTGCTGAACAACGGCTACGCCGACTTCAACGCCGAGGATCGCCTGGCCTTTGTCGCCAACCCGGCGTTCGACGCCGCCACCATGGATGTCTGGGGCGCGTTGCTCAACGGCGGGCAGGTGTTGGTGATCGACCAGCAGACCCTGCTGGAGCCCGCGCGGTTCGGCGCGGCGCTGCGCGATGGCGGCGCCAGCGTGCTGTTTGTCACCACGGCGCTGTTCAACCAGTACGTGCAGCTGATTCCCGAGGCCCTGGCCGGGCTGCGCATCCTGCTATGCGGCGGCGAGCGTGGCGATCCGGGGGCGTTTCGTGCCTTGCTGGCGCAGGCGCCTGGCCTGCGCCTGGTGCATTGCTACGGCCCTACCGAGACCACCACCTACGCAACCACTCACGCGGTCACCACGGTGGCGCCGGGCGCTGAGCATGTGCCGATCGGCCGCCCCATCGGCAACACCACGGCGTATGTGCTCGACCTGCAGGGAAGGGTGGTGCCCGAGGGCGTCACCGGCGAGCTGTACATCGGCGGCGACGGCGTGGCGCTGGGCTACCTGAACCGCCCACAACTGAGCGCCGAACGCTTTGTCGACGACCCCTTCGCCGAGCATGCCGGCGCGCGCCTATACCGGACCGGCGACCTGGCCCGCTGGCGCGCCGATGGCCTGCTGGAGTGCCTGGGCCGCAGTGACGACCAGGTCAAAATTCGGGGCTTCCGTATCGAGCTGGGCGAGATCGAGCAGCAACTGGCGCAGTGCCCGGGGCTGGACGAGGTGGTGGTCATGGCCCTGCGTCTGGAGCAGGGGCCACTGCGCCTGGTGGCCTGGTTCACCCGCCACGACCCGGCCCTGGACGGCCCGGCGCTGCGTGCCTTCCTGCGCGAGCGCCTGCCCGAGTACATGCTGCCGGCGGCGTTCGTCGCCTTGCCGGCGCTGCCGTTGACCAACAACGGCAAGGTCGACCGCAAGGCCCTGCCGCTGCCCGGTGCGCAGGACCTGGCGGTGGCCGCCTTCGAGGCACCGCAGGGCGAGCGGGAGCTGGCCCTGGCCGCGCTGTGGGCGCAGGTGCTGGAGGTCGAGCGGGTCGGGCGCCATGACAGCTTCTTCGAGCTGGGCGGGCATTCGCTGCTGGCGATCCGCCTGGTCAGCGCCATGGATCACGCGGGGCTGCCTACCACCCTGGCGGAGCTGTTCCAGTACCCCAGCGTGGCTGCCTTGGCCGAGCGCCTGGGCCAGCGCGAGGCGCCGGAGCATGACGATAGCCTGGTCACGGTGCGCGCCACGGGCAGCCAACCGCCGTTGTTCCTGATCCACGAGTTCAGTGGTCTGGATCTGTACTTCCCGGTGCTGGGCCGGCACATCCCGGGAGACTTCCCGATCTACGGCCTGCCGGGCGTGCCCTTGGGCCAACCGCAACTGGACACCTTGGAGTGCCTGGCGGCGCGCCTGGTACAGCGCTTGCGCGCAGTGCAGCCTTACGGCCCGTACCGCCTGGCGGGTTGGTCGTTTGGTGGCGTGCTGGCCTACGAGGTGGCCGCCCAGTTGCTGGGGGCCGACCAGGCGGTGGCCTTCGTCGGCCTGATCGACACCTATGTGCCGCGCCTGAGCGACCAGGGCAAGGCGCGCTGGCACGGCCCGCACCTGGCCGAGGCGCAATTGCTGCTGCACTGCCGCGAGCACTGGCGCGCCCAGGGCGCGGCGGGGGCCACGCAGTTGGCCGAGGTCGAGGCGCTGGAGCCGGGGGCGCTGGCCTTCGACGCCTTGCTCGGCCATTGCCGGGCGCGCCAATTGCTGGTGCCGGGCCTGGCCCCGGCCAGCGACGCGCAACTGCGGCACTTCTTCGCCCGGCATGTCGCCCACGGCCATGCCCTGGCTCATTACCACCTGGCGCCGTTGCCGGTGCCGCTGCACTTGTTCCAGGCCGAACTGCGCACCGGCGCCATCGCCTGTAACAGCCCGACCCTGGGCTGGGCCGAGGCGTTGCCGGGGCAGGTGCTGCATTGCCACGGCGTGCCGGGCGACCACCAGAGCATGGTGCAGGAGCCGCAGGTGGCGGTACTTGGCCTGGCTATCGCCGAGGCCTTGGCCGCCACCCAGGCCCCGGCCTTACCGGCGCACCAGCCGCTGCTGGCGATCCAGAGCGGCAGCCCGGGACATGTCCCGGTGTTCTGCGTGCCGGGCGCCGGCGACAGCGTCACCAGCTTCATCGGCCTGGCCGAGGCGCTGGGCCCGGATTGGCCGGTACTGGGTTTGCAGGCCCGCGGCCTGGCCGCCGGCGAGGTGCCGCACAGCCAGGTGGAGGCGGCCGCCGAGTGCCATCTGCAAGCCATCGAGGCGTTCCACCCCGAAGGGCCATTGAACCTGGTCGGGCATTCGTTCGGCGGCTGGGTCGCCCATGCCCTGGCCCTGCGCCTGCAGGCCAAGGGTCGCGAGGTACGTTCGCTGACCCTGATCGACAGCGAGGCGCCGGGTGGCGGTGGCAGTTGCGGCAAGCCGCACACCTTCACCGCGGCCCTGCAGCGGCTGGTGGAGTCGTTGCAGCTGTCCACCGGCAAGTCGCTGGGTATCGACGCCGAGGCGTTCGCCGAGGCCGATGACCAGACGCAGTTGACGCAGTTGCATGCGGCGATGGTGCGCATCGGCCTGATGCCGGCGCGCTCCACGCCGCAGGCGCTGGCCGGGGTTACCCGCACCTTCGCCACGGCGCTGCGCACGGTGTATCGGCCAGTGGCGGGTTTCAACGGCCTGGCGCGCCTGGTGCTGGTGGCCGACCCAACCCTGGACAGCACCGGCAACCAGCGCGAGCAGGTGGCGATGCAGGAGGGCTGGCGGCAGCTGATGCCGCAACTGGAGGTCTGGCAGGGGCCGGGCAATCACTTCAGCATCCTCAAGGTGCCGGATGTGTTCAGCCTGGCGGCCTGGTGGCATGACGGCCAGGCCCTTGCCGCCAAGGCGGGATTGACCTGAGGTCGGGCGAGGGCAGGGCCCTCGAGGATGAATGTCTGTAGGAGCGGCCTTGTGTCGCGAAAGGGCCGCAATGCGGCCCCCCTCTTCGATCAGTAGTAGGCACTCATGGAAAACAGCAAGTTTCGCAAGATCACCCTCGGCGCCGCGGCGGCCCTGGTCGCTGGCATCGTGTTGTACGCCGTGCAGGCCCCGGCCAAGGCGCCGCAGTACATCACCGCCAGTGTCGAGCGCGGCGATATCGAGAACGCGGTGCTGGCCACCGGTACCCTGGAGGGCATTCGCCAGGTTGACGTCGGCGCCCAGGTGTCCGGGCAGTTGAAGTCGCTCAAGGTCAAGCTCGGCGACAAGGTCAGCGAAGGCCAGTGGCTGGCCGAGATCGACCCGCTGGTGCCGCGCAACAGCCTGCGCCAGGCCGAGGTCGACGCCGAGAAGCTGCAGGCCGAACGGCGTTCGGTGCAGGCCAAGCTCAAGCAGGCCAAGCGGGTCTACCAGCGCTACGATGTGCTCCAGGCCGATGAGTCGATCTCGCGCCAGGACTTCGAGAACGCCGAGTCGGAGTTCGAGGTGCAGCAGGCCAACCTGCGCTCGCTGGATGCGCAGATCAAGAGCGCCCAGGTGCAGATCGACACGGCCCGGGTCAACCTCGGCTACACCCGCATCGTCGCGCCGATCGACGGCCATGTGGTGGGCATCGTCACCCAGGAAGGCCAGACGGTGATCTCCAACCAGCTGGCGCCGGTGATCCTCAAGCTGGCCGACCTCGACACCATGACCATCAAGGCCCAGGTATCCGAGGCCGACGTGATCCATATCAGCCCCGGCCAGCAGGTGTACTTCACCATCCTCGGCGACGACCAGCGCTACTACGCCAAGCTGCGCGGCACGGAGCCGGCGCCGCAGAACTACCTGGAGAGCAGCGACAAGAACAGCGGCGCGGCCAAGCAGGCCAGCGCGGTGTTCTACAACGCGCTGTTCGAGGTGCCCAACCCCGAGCATCGGCTGCGTATCTCGATGACCGCCCAGGTGCGCATTGTCCTCGACACCGCCCTGGGCGTGCTCACCGTGCCGGTGGCGGCGCTGGGCCCGCGCGACGCCGACGGCAGCTACCCGGTGCGGGTGCTCGACAGCAAGGGCTTCGCCCAGGTGCGCAAGGTCCAGGCGGGGATCAACAACAACGTCAAGGTGCAGGTCAAGGACGGCCTGGCCGAAGGCGACCGGGTGGTGATCGGCGAACCGGTGTCGAGCGAGGCGGGGGCATGAGCATGAACTTGAATGTCGAGCTGGCGCCGCAGCGTGCTGTGCTGGCGGGCAGCGAGCAACCGCTGCTGCGCTTGCAAGGGGTCAGCCGCAGCTTCATGGCCGGCGACCGCGAGTTCCTGGCGCTCAAGGGTATCGACCTGCAGATCCAGGCCGGCGAGCTGGTGGCGATCATTGGCGCCTCGGGCTCGGGCAAGTCGACCCTGATGAACATCCTCGGCTGCCTGGACCACGCCAGCACCGGCAGCTACCAGGTCAGCGGCCAGGAGACCCGTGACCTCGACGACGATGCCCTGGCGGCGCTGCGCCGCGACCATTTCGGTTTCATCTTCCAGCGCTACCACCTGCTGCCGCACCTGGATGCGCTGCGCAACGTGGAAATCCCGGCGGTGTATGCCGGCATGCCCCAGGGCGGGCGTCACCAGCGGGCCCGCGAGCTGCTCGGGCGCCTGGGCCTGGCCGGGCACCTGGCGCATCGGCCCAGCCAGCTGTCGGGCGGGCAGCAACAACGGGTGAGTATCTGCCGGGCCTTGATGAACGGCGGCGAGGTGATCCTCGCCGACGAGCCTACCGGTGCCCTCGACACCGCCAGCGGCAAGGAGGTGATGAACATCCTGCTGGAGCTGCACGGCGCCGGGCACACGGTGATCCTGGTGACCCACGATCCCAAGGTCGCCGCCCATGCCGAGCGCATCATCGAGGTCAGCGACGGGCAGATCGTCAGCGACCGACGCAGCGTGCGCGAGGTGCCGGCGGCGGCAGGTGCCGGGCAAGCGCCCCGCGAGGCCGCGCCCCGGCGCCTGGTGGCCAGCCTCGGGCTGTTCCGCGAGGCCTTCAAGATGGCCTGGATCGCCTTGGTTTCGCACCGCATGCGCACCTTGCTGACCATGCTCGGGATCATCATCGGCATCACCTCGGTGGTGTCGATCTCGGCCATCGGCGAGGGCGCCAAGGGCTATGTGCTCAAGGACATCCAGGCGATCGGCAGCAACACCATCGACATCTATTCGGGCAGCAGTTTCGGCGACAGCCGGGCCAAGGCCATCGAGACCCTGGTGCCGGCCGATGTCAGCGCGCTGAACGAACTCTACTACGTCGACAGCGCCACCCCGGTGATCGGCCAGAGCTCGCTGGTGCGCTACCGCAACATCGACGCCGACGTGCAGCTCAACGGCGTCAGCGAGCAGTATTTCCAGGTGCGCAACATCCCGCTGGCGGCGGGGATCGTGTTCAGCGCCGACGACGCGCGGCGCCAGGCGCAGGTGGTGGTGATCGACCACAACACCCGCAAGCGCCTGTTCGGCGCCGGGGTCAACCCGCTGGGGCAGGTGATCCTGGTGGGCCAGTTGCCGTGCACGGTGATCGGCGTGACCGCCGAGAACAAGAACCTGTTCGTCGCCGGCAACACCCTCAACGTGTGGATGCCCTACGAGACGGCGGCCGGGCGGGTGCTCGGCCAGCGCCACCTGGACAGCATCAGCGTGCGGATCAAGGATGGCATGCCGAGCAAGCGGGTGGAGGAGGAGGTCAACAAGCTGATGCTGCAGCGTCACGGCACCAAGGACTTCTTCACCAACAACCTCGACAGCATCATGCAGACGGTGCAGAAGACCAGCCGCTCACTGACCTTGCTGCTGTCGCTGATCGCGGTGATTTCGCTGGTGGTGGGTGGGATCGGGGTGATGAACATCATGCTGGTGTCGGTCACCGAACGGACCCGCGAGATTGGCATTCGCATGGCGGTGGGTGCGCGGCAGTCGGATATTCGCCAGCAGTTCCTGGTGGAGGCGGTGATGGTCTGCCTGATGGGCGGCGTGGTGGGAATCGCGTTGTCGTATGGGATTGGCTATCTGTTCGCGTTGTTCGTCAAACAATGGGAAATGGTGTTTTCGCTGGGCTCGATCGTGACGGCCTTTGTCTGTTCGACGCTGATCGGGATCGTGTTTGGCTTCGTGCCAGCGCGCAACGCGGCGCGGCTGGACCCGATCGAGGCGCTGGCGCGGGATTAGGCTGGTGGCGGTTGGTTTGGATGTGCCAGGGGCGCATGGCGCCCCTGGCAATATCGACAGCGACAACGTGGCGCGGATCAGTGCCGATCCAACCAGACGGTCTGGGCATTGGTGAACTCGCGCAGGCCAAAGTGCGACAGTTCACGGCCGAAGCCGCTCTTCTTCACGCCACCGAACGCCACGCGAGGATCGGAGGCGCAGTAGCCGTTGATGAACACGCCACCGGTGTCCAGCGCAGCGCCCATGCGCTCGGCCAGGGCGTAGTCGGCGGTGTAGATCGTCGCCGTCAGGCCGAACTCACTGTCGTTGGCCAGTTCCACGGCATGCTCGGCATCGCGCGCGCTGATGATCGCCGCCACCGGGCCAAACAGCTCCTGCTTGAACGCGGTCATGCCCGCGGTTACATCGCCAAGCACTGTTGGCGCATAGAAGTTGCCGACACCGTCGAGCTTGTGCCCGCCCAACAGCAATGTGGCGCCTTCGGCCAAGGTCGCCTGGACCTGGCCGTCGAGCTCGTCACGCAGATCGACGCGAGCCATCGGGCCGATGTAGGTAGCGTCGTCCAGCGGATTGCCAACCACCAACGCGCGGGTAGCTTCGACGAACTTGCGGGTGAAGGCGTCGATGATGCTTGCCTCGACGATCAAGCGCTTGGCCGCGGCGCAGACCTGGCCGGTATTCTGGTAACGGCCGACGACCGCCGCCTTTACCGCGGCGTCAAGGTCGGCATCGGCCAGGACGATGAATGGATCGCAGCCGCCCAGCTCGAGCACGCACTTTTTCAGTGCGGCACCGGCCTGCGCACCAATGGCCATGCCGGCGCGCACGCTGCCAGTGAGGGTGACGGCGGCGATGCGCGGGTCGTTGATCGCGCGGGTGACACCCTCGGGGGCGACGTTGAGCACCTCGAACACTCCGTCAGGCACGCCGGCGCGCTTGAACAGGTCGGCCAGCAGATAGGCGCTGCCCATCACGTTGGGGGCATGCTTGAGCACATAGGTGTTGCCGGCCAGCAGCGCCGGCACGGCGCCACGCAGTACCTGCCAGACCGGGAAGTTCCACGGCATCACGGCGAGAATCGGGCCCAACGGACGGTATTCGATGCGGGCTTTTTCGATCTGTGTTGGCTCTGGGGCAAGCATCGCCGGGCCGTGCTCGGCATACCACCGGCACAGCTCGACGCACTTGCCGACTTCGCCTCGGGCCTGGCTGATCGGTTTGCCGATCTCGCGGGTGATCGTCTGCGCGAACACCTCGGCATTGGCCTGCAGGGCATCGGCCAGGGCGACCAGGTATTCACTGCGCTGTTCCAGCGCCACCCGCCGCCATTGCTTGTAGCCCACCTTGGCGCGTTGCAGCGCCGCTTCCAGCGCGGCGTCGGTGTCGAAGGCATGATGGCCGATCCGCTCGCCGCTGTACGGGTCGACGGAAATGGCATGGGTCAGGTTGCTGATCGCGCTCATGGCTAAAGGCTCGTCGTTGGTCATCGGTGCAGCAAGCCTAGGCGTGGTGATCTTTAATGAAAACTGAATAATAATGAGTGAAATGTTCACATTTGGAGAATGGCTGTGGACCTGGTGCAACTGGAGATCTTCAAGGCCGTGGCCGAGCACGGCAGCATCAGCGCAGCGGCCCAGCAAATTCACCGGGTGCCGTCGAACCTGACCACCCGCATCAAGCAACTGGAGCAAGACCTGGGCGTGGACTTGTTCATCCGTGAAAAGAGCCGCCTGCGCCTGTCGCCGGCAGGCTGGAACTTCCTCGAATACACCCGGCGCATTCTCGACCTGGTGCAGGAGGCACGTTGCAGCGTGGCCGGTGATGACCCACAAGGCACCTTCGCCCTGGGTTCGCTGGAGAGCACTGCCGCCGTGCGCATTCCGGCCTTGCTGGCGGCCTACAACCAGCGCTACCCCAAGGTCGATCTGGACCTGTCCACCGGGCCCTCTGGGACCATGCTCGAGGGCGTGCTGGCCGGGCGCCTGGTGGCGGCGTTCGTCGATGGTCCGGTGCTGCACCCCAGCCTCGAAGGCATGCCGGTGTTCGACGAGGAGATGATGCTGATCGCGCCACTCAACCATGCGCCGGTGAGCCGTGCCCGCGACGTCAATGGCGCGAGCATCTATGCCTTTCGCGCCAACTGCTCGTACCGCCATCATTTCGAGCGCTGGTTCGTCCAGGACCAGTCGGTGCCGGGCAAGATCCACGAGATGGAGTCGTACCACGGCATGCTCGCCTGCGTCAGCGCAGGTGCCGGGCTGGCGATGCTGCCGCGCAGCATGCTCGACAACATGCCGGGCTGCAGCACGGTCAGCGCCTGGCCCATGACTGAGGAGTTCCGCTATCTGCAGACCTGGCTGGTATGGCGACGGGGCACGGTGTCGCGCAGCCTGGGCATGTTCATCAAACTGCTGGAGGCGCTTGAGCCTGCGAGCCGGTCTAGTTTGGGCTAAAGGCGCGCGGTTGGCCGAACGGCATCCGCTACCTGCAAGGCGGCATCGGCACTTCTCACTGGCCCCCGGCCAGCGTGAATGGCCGCTCCCTGTGCAGGAGCAACATTTATTGAACCATCGTCCCAGTTACAGGTACTTAGCCAATAGTGGCAAATCACTTCCAACTTTCCGCGAATGCGGACCATAATCGCGGAAGTATTACCACTTGTAACCCGGCACTCCGTGCCGGAACGCAGGTACAAAATCGAGGGGCACAGCCCCCACATGCCACAGGCCAGCGTCCCATGGTCGCGGGCCTGTCCGTGAAGACCACAGGAGTAGTCATTGATGAAAAAACGTCTCGCCACCTCGCTGGCCGCCGCTGTGTTGGCATTCGCCGGTGCAAACCTGGCGCAGGCCGCTCAGATCTCCGGCGCCGTGGGTGCCACCGGCCAGGGCGACATGACCTACCGGATCGGCCTGTCGTTCGACTGGGACAAGAAATGGCTGGAAAGCAGCACCGGTCATCTCACCGGTTACTGGGACGCTGCCTACACCTACTGGGAAGGCGGTGAGGCCAGTGGTGCTCACTCGCTGTCGTTCAGCCCGGTGTTCGTCTATGAGTTCAGCGGATTCACCTACACCCCGTTCATCGAGGCTGGCATCGGCCTGGCGGCGTTCTCCAAGACCGACGTCGGCGACCAGCGCCTGGGCTCCTCGGTCAACTTCGAGGACCGCATCGGTTTTGGCCTGAAGCTGCCAGGCGAGCAAAAGGTCGGGATTCGTGCCATGCACTATTCCAATGCTGGCCTCAAGGAGCCGAACGACGGCATCGAGTCGTATTCGCTGTTCTATAGCAAAGCCTTCTGATTCAGGCCGCCCGCAGGCAAATTCGACCGACACCCAATCGGCCGCTTTGCCTGCAGGGGCATTCAGAACCTAGCGCACCGACTTGATCGCCAGCACGTTGCACAGCGGATGCTCCAGCACGTGCGCGGTGGTTCCGCCGAGGAATGCGTGCAGCGCATCATGGCGATGGTTACCCATGACGATCACATCGACCCGGCCATGGGCGATGTACTGGGTGATCGCCTTGATCGCGGGCCCTTCGAGAAAATGCCGCCGTTCCAGGGCAATCTGATGATGGTCGCCCAGGCGGTTGAAGGCTGCCCGCTGCGCGGTGCGCACACTGGCGTCGAAGCCGGGCATGGTCACGGTGCCAGCGCCGAAGTCGGCGATATGGGTCTTGGCCGCGTCGCACACATGCAGCAGGTGCAGGTCGGCGTTGCATTGCAGGGCCAGGGCATGGGCGCTGCGGATCACCTGCTGGTCCAGGTGCTCGCCGTCGCCATGGCTGTTCAGGTCCACGGCCGCGGCGACCTGTCGGGGCAGGGGCAGGCGGATGTCGCTGACCAGGTGCACGGCCACCGGGCTGTCCTTGAGCAGTTGCCAGTCCAATGGGGTGACCAGCAGGCGCTTGAGAATCGGTTCGTGCTGCACGTCCTTGACCAGCAGGTCGCAGCCCAGCCGTTCGACCTGTTCGAGCACGCTGCCCAGTGGGTCGCGGGTCAGCAGCAGTTCGGTGGACACATCGAGGCCGGCGCCGCGCAACTGTTCGGCCTCGTCGGCCAGCCACTGGCGGTTGTGTTCGAGCAAGCGTTCGCGCTCGCGGCTGTCGGCCATCAGGCCGAAGGTGTCGACATCATCGACGCAAACGTTGACATCCAGCAGGGCCCCGCTGGACTCGGCCAGCGCCACGGCGCGCTGCAGGGCGGGCGTGTGGCGCATCTGCGGGCCGAGCATGACCAACAATCGCTTGAACTGGCTCATCTCACACCTCCACGTGTGGCAGCCCCCCGTTCAGTCTAGACCTCCGTCCCCACACCATCCATCGTGGCGCCTGGTTCGCCAGCAAGCTGGCTCCTACGGATGTTGCAGGCCGTAATCGGCGT
>NZ_JBMDJI010000052.1:0-28347 GCF_057809115.1 Pseudomonas sp. FG47 | reverse complement strand
GGTGCGACTTGCCCCGCGATTGATTTCACACAGCGTTACGCGGTAGCAACAAACCCAACGGCAAGCGCACCCGCGCCTCGATCCCGCCACCGGAGCGGTTGCGCAATTCGACATTGCCGCCATGCTGCGCGGCGATGCGCTTGACGATCGCCAACCCCAGCCCGGTGCCCTTGCCGCCCCGCGCCCGGTCACCACGGATGAACGGGTTGAAGATGGTCTCCAGCTCCGACTCGTCGATCCCCGCCCCGCGATCCAGCACGCTGAGCACCACATAAGGCGCACTCTGGTCACCCGATACATAGGCCGCCACTTCAACCCCCTTGCCGGCGTGATGCAGGGCGTTACCGATCAGGTTGCCGAGCATGCGCTTGAGCGAGACACGCCGCAGCGGGAAGGGCGGAATTGGCTCGAGGCACAGGCGCACCTGCTCCTCATGCTGGTTGTAAGGGGCCACTACTTCGTAGATCAGATCGTTGAGGTCGACCTCCTCCACCGGCTCGTCGCGCCCGTCACGAATGAACGCCAGGAACTGGTCGAGGATCGCGTCCATGTCCTCGATATCACGCACCATGTCTTCGCTGAGGTCGCTGTCGTTGCCCATCAGCGACAGTGACAGGCGCAGGCGGGTGAGCGGTGTGCGCAGGTCGTGGGACACCCCGGCCAGCATCAGCTCGCGCTCTCGCCCAGCCTGCTCGACATCCTCGGCCATCTGGTTGAATGCCCGGTACACCTCGGTCATCTCGCTGGGCGTATCGCTGATCGGCAGGCGCACGCTGCGCCCCTGGCCGAGCTGGCGAGCAGCGAACACCAGGCGCTTGAGCGGCTGGTTGAGCTGGCGCACGAAAATCCACGCCGAGGCGGTGGACAGCAAGCCGATGGCCAGGAACCAGCCCAGCACGTTCCAGATCTTCTGCCCGCGCAGCGGGTGTGGGTACAGCGGCACCTTGAGCCAGCCGGGGCCCAGGCTCGGCGCGTTCACCCACAGCGCCGGCGGCGCATGGATGCGCAGCCGCACCTCGGTGTCGTCGCCCAGCTCGGCCTGCATCTGGCGCTGGTAGATCTCGCTGTACGGCCAGTGCTGTTCGCCCTCGGGCACGCCTGCCCCGGTCACCCGGATCAACCCGGCGGCCTCGGCGATCTGCTCGCGGTTTTCTTCATCCGCCGCCCAGTACGCCCGCAACGTCAGGGCCACACCGTGGCTGTACTGGCGGTCGACCAGCACGTCCTCGTTCATCAGCAGGTACACCAGCGTCAGTGCCTTGGAGAACAGCACGACGATCAGCACCAGCCAGAGGGTGCGGGCGAAGAAACTTTGCGGGAACCAGAGAGGCGTTTTCATCGATCAACTACTGTGCTGAAAGGCCGGCCGCCACAGACGAAAACAGGGCGACTCGCATGAGCCGCCCTGCTGCACCCGGACGCACCGACAGACTCATTTGCCGGCGTTTCCGTCCGGCACGAAGACGTAGCCCACACCCCAGACGGTCTGGATATAGCGGGGTTTGGACGGGTCGGGCTCGATCATCCGGCGCAGGCGCGAGATCTGCACGTCGATGGAGCGCTCCAGGGCGTCCCACTCGCGGCCACGGGCCAGGTTCATCAGCTTGTCGCGGGTCAGCGGTTCGCGGGCATGCATGACCAACGCCTTGAGCACGGCGAACTCGCCGGTGGTCAGCATGTGCACTTCACTGCCGCGCTTGAGTTCGCGGGTGGCCAGCGACAGTTCGTAGTCGCCGAAGGTGACGGTCTCGTCCTCGCTGCCCGGCGCACCCGGCACGGCCGGGGCCTGGCGGCGCAGCACGGCCTTGACCCGGGCCACCAGCTCGTCGGGGTTGAACGGCTTGGCCAGGTAGTCGTCGGCACCCAGCTCCAGGCCCTTGATGCGGCTGAGCTCATCGCCCTTGGCGGTGAGCATGATGATCGGGATCTGGTTGTTCGAGGCGCGCAGGCGCTTGCACGCGGACAGGCCGTCCTCGCCCGGCAGCATCAGGTCGAGCACGACCAGGTTGAACACCTCACGGGCCAGCAGGCGATCCATCTGTTCGACATTGGGCACGGTACGGACACGGAAGCCCTTGCTGGTGAAGAAACGGTCCAGCAGGCTGCTCAGGCCCGGGTCGTCGTCGACGATGAGAATCTTGTCGCCATCTGCGGCGTTTGCGGTGCTGGTCATGAATTACTCCTCTGATATCGCTGCGCATTATGGCGTAGCCATTGCCGCGCGTGCCGTGTGCATTGTTAGCAGATTTTTCCCGGGGCGCCACTGCCGCGCCATCGACGGCTGGCGCCAGGCCATCACCGCAAGCCCGGCACGATGGGTATAATGCGCGCCTTTCACCCAGCGCCGCCGGGGCCGAACGCCCGCCTGCGGCCTTGCATTCACTATTTTTCAGGTGGTTTTCATGGACAGCATCAACAGCCGTATCGCCGAGGAACTGGGCGTGCGCCCACAACAGGTCGAAGCGGCCGTGGGCCTGTTGGACGAAGGATCGACCGTGCCCTTCATCGCCCGTTACCGCAAGGAAGTGACCGGCAGCCTGGACGACACCCAACTGCGCCACCTGGAAGAGCGCCTGCGCTACCTGCGTGAACTCGACGAGCGCCGTGCCAGCATCCTGGCCAGCATCGAGGAGCAGGGCAAGCTGACCCCGGAGCTGGCCCGCGAGATCAAGCTGGCCGACACCAAGACCCGCCTCGAAGACCTCTACCTGCCGTACAAGCAGAAGCGCCGTACCAAGGGCCAGATCGCCCTGGAGGCCGGCCTCGGCGAGCTGGCCGACGGCCTGTTCAACGACCCGCAACTGAACCCGGAAAGCGAAGCCGCGCGCTTCGTCGACGCCGAAAAGGGCGTGGCTGACGTCAAGGCCGCCCTGGAAGGCGCCAAGTACATCCTCATGGAGCGCTTCGCCGAAGACGCCGGCCTGCTGGACAAGCTGCGCAACTTCCTCAAGCAGGAAGCGGTACTCACTGCCCGCGTAGTCGCCGGCAAGGAAGACGAAGGCGCCAAGTTCCGCGATTACTTCGCCCACGACGAACTGCTGCGCAGCGCGCCCTCGCACCGTGCCCTGGCAATCTTCCGTGGGCGCAACGAAGGCGTGCTGAGCGCATCCTTGAAGGTCGGCGAAGAACTGCCGGGCACCCTGCACCCGTGCGAGGTGATGATCGGCAACCATGTCGGCATCGAAAACCGCAGCCGCCCGGCCGACAAGTGGCTGGGCGAAGTGGTGCGCTGGACCTGGAAGGTCAAGCTCTACACTCACCTGGAAACCGACCTGTTCGGTGAGCTGCGCGACAACGCCGAAGGCGAGGCGATCAACGTCTTCGCCCACAACCTGCACGACCTGCTGCTGGCCGCCCCGGCCGGCCCACGCGCCACCCTGGGCTTCGACCCGGGCCTGCGCACCGGCTGCAAGATCGCCGTGGTCGATGCCACCGGCAAGCTGCTCGACCACACCACGGTCTACCCGCACGCGCCGAAGAACGACTGGGACCGCACCATTGCCATCATGGCCGCGCTGTGCGCCAAGCACTCGGTGGAGCTGATCGCCATCGGCAACGGCACCGCCAGCCGCGAGAGCGACAAGCTGGTGGCCGAGCTGGTCAAGAAGTACCCGGCATTGAAGATCACCAAGATCATGGTCTCCGAGGCTGGCGCTTCGGTGTACTCGGCCTCTGAACTGGCCGCCCGCGAGTTTCCCGACCTGGACGTGTCGATCCGTGGCGCAGTGTCGATCGCCCGTCGCCTGCAAGACCCGCTGGCCGAGCTGGTGAAGATCGACCCGAAATCCATCGGCGTCGGCCAGTACCAGCACGATGTGTCGCAAGTGAAGCTGGCCCGGGGCCTGGACGCCGTGGTCGAGGACTGCGTGAACGCCGTGGGCGTGGACGTCAACACCGCCTCGGTGGCGCTGCTGACCCGCATCTCGGGTCTCAACGCGACCCTGGCGCAGAACATCGTCGCCCACCGCGACGCCAACGGCCCGTTCGCCACCCGCGCCGCGCTGAAAAAAGTCAGCCGCCTGGGCGAGAAAACCTTCGAGCAGGCCGCCGGCTTCCTGCGTGTGATGAACGGCGACAACCCGCTGGACGCCTCGGCGGTGCACCCGGAAGCCTACCCACTGGTGCAGCGCATCGCCGCCGACACCGACCGTGACATCCGCTCGCTGATCGGCGACAGCGGCTTCCTCAAGCGCCTGGACCCGAAGAAATTCACCGACGAGTCCTTCGGCCTGCCGACCGTCACTGACATCCTGCAAGAGCTGGACAAGCCCGGCCGCGACCCACGCCCCGAGTTCAAGACCGCGACCTTCCAGGACGGCGTCGAGGACCTCAAGGACCTGGAGCCGGGCATGATCCTCGAAGGCGTGGTGACCAACGTCACCA
Source organism: Pseudomonas sp. FG47 (assembly GCF_057809115.1). Lineage (NCBI taxonomy): Bacteria > Pseudomonadati > Pseudomonadota > Gammaproteobacteria > Pseudomonadales > Pseudomonadaceae > Pseudomonas > Pseudomonas sp. FG47. Next base: position 23,964 of record NZ_JBMDJI010000052.1, on the reverse strand, counting down.
ACTTCGGTGCCTTCGTCGACATCGGCGTGCACCAGGACGGCCTGGTGCACATCTCGGCGCTGTCGGAGAAGTTCGTCAAGGACCCGCGCGAAGCGGTCAAGGCCGGCGACGTGGTCAAGGTCAAGGTCATGGAAGTGGACATCCCGCGCAAGCGCGTCGGCCTGTCCATGCGCATGAGCGACACCCCGGGCGAAAAGGTCGAGGGCAACCGCGGTGGCAACCGTGGCAATGGCGGCAACCGCCAGCAGCAGGCGCCGCGCCAGCGCGAGACCACCAGCGCCGCGCCGGCCAACAACGCCATGGCGGCGCTGTTCGCCAACGCCAAGCAGTTGAAGAAGAAGTGATGGACGTTCCCGAGGAGTACGTCGAAAGCGCCTTCAGCCAACTGCTCGGTTGCCGCCTGCAACGCCTGGACAGCGGCGTTGCCGAGGTCGCCCTGGCGCTCGCGCCGCACCTGCGCAACCGTGGCCAGAAGCTGCACGGCGGGGCGATCTTCAGCCTGGTCGACATCACCATGGGCCTAGCCTGCTCGGCCAGCCATGGCTTCGACCAGCAGAGCGTGACCATCGAGTGCAAGATCAACTACCTGCGCGCGGTCGGCGAGGGCGAGGTGCGCTGCACTGCGCGGGTGCTGCATGCCGGCCGGCGCACGCTGGTGCTCGACGCCGACGTGCTTCAGGACGACAAGCTGGTGGCCAAGGCCCAGGGAACCTTCGCGGTTATCTAGCTGACAGGCCTCCATCTGCGGTATTTTCGACGTATTGCTGTACACCTGATCGCGGGGCGAGCCCGCCCCGCGATCAGACGCCTACAGGCCAGCGTCGGAACCGCGTAAACCAGGCGACAACGCCAGTTCCTTTCCCAACTACCCTTGTAGACCGTCATCTCTACCCCCATATTGGGCCGACTGACGCGTGAAGGAATCCATCTTGAGCGACCTCCTCAACCGCCGCCTGAGCCTGCTCGGCGACAATATCGACCTGCTCAAGCAGTGCCTGCACGGCATTGAGCGCGAATGCCTGCGCGTGACCAAAGAAGGTCGCCTGGCCCAGACCCCGCACCCCGAGGCCCTGGGTTCGGCGCTGACCAACGAGCAGATCACCACCGACTATTCCGAGTCGCTGCTGGAGTTCATCACCCCAGCCCTGGCGGACCCTGCCAAGGTGCTCGAAAGCCTCGAACAGACCCACCGCTTCGTCTACAGCAAACTGGGCGACGAACTGCTGTGGAGCCCGTCGATGCCCTGCGCACTGCCGGCCGAAGAAGACATCCCGATCGCCGAGTACGGCAACTCGAACATCGGCAAGCTCAAGCACGTGTACCGCAAGGGCCTGGCCCTGCGTTACGGCCGCACCATGCAGTGCATCGCCGGCATCCATTACAACTTCTCGCTGCCCGAGGCGCTGTGGCCGCTGCTGCGCGATGCCGAAGGCGGCGAGCAGGACGACCGCGACTACCAGTCCTCGGCCTATATTGCGCTGATCCGCAACTTCCGCCGCTACAGCTGGCTGCTGATGTACCTGTTCGGCGCGTCCCCGGCCCTGGATAAGGGCTTCCTGCGCGGCCGCCCGCACCAGCTCGAAGAACTCGACGGCGAAACGCTGTACCTGCCCTACGCCACCAGCCTGCGCATGAGCGACTTGGGCTACCAGAGCAACGCCCAGGCGGGCCTGACGCCCTGCTACAACAACCTGGCCAGCTACACCGATAGCCTGCGCAAGGCCGTGGGTACGCCCTACCCGCCCTATGTCGAGGTTGGCACGCACGTCGATGGCGAGTGGGTGCAGTTGAACACCAACATCCTGCAGATCGAGAACGAGTACTACTCGAACATCCGCCCCAAACGCGTCACCTACACCGGCGAGCGGCCGATCCAGGCCCTGACCTCGCGCGGCGTGCAGTACGTGGAAGTGCGCTGCCTGGACATCAACCCGTTCCTGCCAGTGGGCATCGACCTGAGCGAAGCCCGTTTCCTCGACGCCTTTCTGCTGTTCTGCGCCCTCGAAGAAAGCCCGCAACTGGACAACGGCGAGTGCGGCCAATGCACCGACAACTTCCTCACCGTGGTCAAGGAAGGTCGGCGCCCGGGCCTGGAGCTGCGCCGTGACGGCCAACCGGTCGCATTGAAGGAGTGGGCAAGCGAACTGATCAAGCAGATCGGCCAGCTGGCCGGGCTGCTCGACCGTGCCCAGGGTGGCAATGACCACGCCAAGGCCCTGGAAGCACAGCAGGCCAAGGTCGACGATCCCGAGCTGACGCCATCGGCCCAGGTGCTGGCGCGCATGACCGAACATGACGAGACTTTCGTCCAGTTCTCCCTGCGCCAGAGCCGTCTGCACGCCGAGAGCTTCCGCGAGCAGCCATTGAGCAGCGCACAGCAACAGGCCTTCGAAACCCTTGCGCGCGAATCGATCGCCAAGCAGTCCGAGCTGGAACAAGAAGAAGTCGGCGACTTCGACCTGTTCGTCGGCGCCTACCAGGCCAGCATCCTGGCGATCAGCAACTGATGAACCGCGTCGTCGCCCCGCGCAAGCCCCGCGCCAGCAGCCAGGCCCGCATCGAGGCAATCCTCGCCGCGGCCCGCGAACTGCTGGCTGGGCAAGGGGTGGCGGGGTTGTCGATCTACAGCGTGGCCGAACGGGCGCAGATTCCACCGTCGTCGGTGTATCACTTTTTCGCCAGCGTGCCAGCCTTGCTCGAGGCGCTGACCGCCGATGTGCACCGGGCCTTTCGCGAAGCGCTGAGCGCGCCGATCGACAGCACCGCCTTCAATACCTGGCACGGCCTGTCGCGGCTGGTGGAGCGGCGCATGCTCGACATCTACAACGAGGATGCCGCGGCGCGCCAGCTGATCCTCGCCCAGCATGGGCTGAGCGAAGTGGTCCAGGCTGACCGTCAGCATGACCTGGAGCTGGGTGAGCTGATGCACAAACTGTTCGACCAGCATTTCCAGCTGCCGGCAATGCCGCGAGATGTCGATGTGTTCGCCTTGGCCATGGAGTTGAGCGACCGGGTGTACGCCCGCTCGATGCAGTTGCATGAAGCGATCACGCCGCGCATGGCGGAAGAGGGAATGCGGGTGTTCGAGGCATATCTGGGGTTGTACCTGCCGCCTTATCTGGCCAAGCGTTTGGCGTGAGATCCTTGGGGCCGCTTTGCGGCCCAATCGCGACACAAGGCCGTTCCTACAGGAGATCGCATAACCCCTGTAGGAGCGGCCTTGTGTCGCGATTGGGGCGCACAGCGCCCCCTCTCCAGGCCATCACAACTTGGCGATGGACACCTCGGTCGATTTCACGAAGGCGATCACTTCACTCCCCACCTGCAGCTCCAGCTCCTTCACGGAACGGGTGGTGATGACCGAAGTGACGATACCGGAGGCGGTCTGCACGTCGATTTCCGACAGTACCGGGCCTTCAAGAATCTCCTTCACGGTGCCTTTGAACTGGTTGCGAACGTTGATGGCTTTGATAGTCATGGCGTCATTCCTTTTGCGGTCTTCGTAGGTTCAGTGGGCCCAACGCAACTGCGTGGGCAAAGGGGCTACAGGTTCCGGCTCGGGCGGGGTGCCCGGCACGGACAGAACACGGTTGAGCACTTCGCTTTCCAGCGCCGCCAGGCGCTGCGAACCCCGCGCGCGCGGGCGTGGCAGGTCGATGGTCAAGTCCAGGCCGACAGCGCCGTCCTCGATCAGGATCACCCGGTCGGCCACGGCGACAGCCTCACTGACGTCGTGGGTGACCAGCAGCACGGTGAAGCCGTGCTGGCGCCACAGGCGCTCGATCAGTTGCTGCATCTCGATGCGGGTCAGCGCATCCAGCGCGCCCAGCGGCTCATCCAGCAGCAGCAAGCGCGGCTGATGGATCAGTGCGCGGGCCAGCGCCACGCGCTGCTTCTGGCCGCCGGACAGCGCCGCCGGCCACTCGTCGGCACGCTCGGCCAGGCCGACCGCCTCCAGGGCTTCGAGGGCGCGACGGCGCCAGTTGCCAGCCAGGCCCAAGCCAACGTTGTCGATGACTTTCTTCCACGGCAGCAGGCGCGCGTCCTGGAACATCAGTCGGGTATCGTCGCGGGCCTCAGCCAACGGCGCGGCCCCCGCCAGCAACTCGCCGGCACTGGGCTGGTCGAGGCCGGCCAGCAGGCGCAGCAAGGTGCTCTTGCCGCACCCGCTGCGACCGACGATGGCGACGAATTGGCCAGCCGGTATGTGCAGGTCGATACCGCGCAGCACTTCGCGCTGGCCGAAGGTGCGGCGCAGGCCGTTGGCGGCGAGCGGGATGCCGGGCAGCAGGCGCGGCGGGCGTTGCGTGAGCACACTCATCATGCGCCCTCCTTCCTGGCGACCTGATACGCCGGGTGCCAACGCAACCACACACGCTCCAGGCCACGGGCCGCAAGGTCGGCGAGCTTGCCGAGCAGCGCGTACAGCACGATCGCCAGCACCACCACGTCGGTCTGCAGGAACTCCCGGGCGTTCATCGCCAGGTAGCCGATGCCGGCGTTGGCCGAAATGGTCTCGGCGACGATCAAAGTCAGCCACATGAAGCCCAGGGCGAAACGCACACCTACCAGGATCGACGGCAACGCACCAGGCAGGATCACCTGGCGGAACAGCGCGAAGCCCGACAGCCCATAGCTGCGCGCCATCTCCACCAGGGCCGGATCGACATTGCGAATACCGTGGTAGGTGTTGAGGTAGATGGGGAACAGCGTGCCCAGCGCCACCAGGAAGATCTTCGCCGACTCGTCGATACCGAACCACAGGATCACCAGCGGGATCAGCGCCAGGTGCGGCACGTTGCGGATCATCTGCACCGAGCTGTCGAGCAGGCGCTCGCCCCAGTTCGACAACCCGGTGATGAAGCCCAGCACCAGGCCGATGGCGCCGCCGATGACAAAGCCCAGGCCGGCGCGCCAGCCACTGATGGCCAGGTGGGTCCAGATTTCGCCGCTGCGCACCAGCTCGACGCCGGCCGCGACCACCGCGCTCGGCGCCGGCAGAATGCGCGTCGACAGCCAACCGGCGCTGACCGCCAGCTGCCATACGGCCAGCAGCAGCACCGGCAGGGCCCAGGGGGCCAGGCGCTGGCGCCAGGTGCTTGAGGGTGCATGACTCATGGCCGGGCCCTCAGCTCTGCGCCACGGACTTGGGCAGGATGTCGTTGGCCACCATTTCCCCGAATGGGCTCACATAGCCGCCGCTGTGCACCGGTTCCGGGCGCTGCACGTCCAGGTGCGGGAACAACAGCTCGGCGACGCGGTAGGACTCTTCGAGATGCGGGTAGCCGGAGAAAATGAAGGTGTCGATGCCCAGCGCCGCGTACTCCTTGACCCGCTCGGCGACGGTCGGGCCATCGCCGACCAGCGCTGTGCCGGCCCCGCCACGCACCAGGCCAACCCCAGCCCACAGGTTCGGCGCGACCTCCAGCTTGTCGCGCTTGCCGCCATGCAGCGCGGCCATGCGCTGCTGGCCGACCGAGTCGAAGCGCGCCAGCGAGGCCTGGGCCCGGGCGATGGTGTCGTCGTCCAGGTGCGAAATCAGTTTGTCGGCCGCGGCCCAGGCTTGTTCGTTGGTTTCCCGCACGATCACATGCAGGCGAATGCCGAAGCGCACTTCACGGCCCTGGGCAGCGGCCTTCTCGCGCACCTGGGCGATTTTCTCGGCCACGGCGGCCGGTGGCTCGCCCCAGGTCAGGTACAGCTCGACCTGCTCGGCGGCGAGGTCCTGGGCGGCGTCGGACGAACCGCCGAAGTACAGCGGCGGACGCGGCTGCTGGATCGGCGGGTAGAGCAACTTGGCGCCCTTCACCTGGATGTGCTTGCCGTCGTAGTCGACCACTTCGCCTTCGAGCACCTTGCGCCAGATGCGGGTGAACTCCACCGAGGCTTCGTAGCGCTCCTGGTGGTTCAGGTGCAGGCCATCACCGGCCAGTTCGTCCGGATCGCCACCGGTGACCAGGTTGAACAGCGCGCGGCCATTGGACAGGCGGTCCAGGGTGGCCGCCTGGCGCGCGGCGACGGTCGGCGAGATGATCCCTGGGCGCAGCGCCACCAGGAACTTCAGGCGTTCAGTCACGGGGATCAGCGAGGCGGCGACCAGCCAGGAGTCCTCGCAGGAGCGCCCGGTGGGGATCAATACGCCGCCAAAGCCCAAGCGGTCGGCGGCCTGGGCGATCTGCGCCAGGTAGCCGTGGTCGACGGCGCGAGCGCCTTCGGTGGTGCCCAGGTACTTGCCGTCACCGTGGGTGGGAAGGAACCAGAAGATGTTCAGGCTCATTGGAGTTGTCTCCTCAAGGGTGGCAGGGCCGGAGCGAGGCCCCGGCACGGGCGATGCGTTCAAGGCGCGCTGGCGACCTTGGCCGGGGGTGTCCAGATCACGTCCTTGATGCTCAAGGGCTTGGGTATCAGCTTCAGAGCCTGGAAGGTGTCGGCGATCTTCTGCTGCGCGGCGACCACCTCCGGGGTCAGCGGCGCGGCGCCGTAGCCCTGGCGCTTGACCGAGGTGAGGGTGATGTCGGCCGGCAGGCCAAGCAGCGGCGCGACCTGCTCGGTGACCTGCTGCGGGTTGGCCTGCGACCATTGGCCGACGGCGCGCACTTCCTCGACCAGGGTGTTGATCACCGCCGGGTGCTGGGTCGCGTAGCTACGGGTGGCCAGGTAGAACTGGTGGTTGTCGACCAGGTCCTTGCCGTCGCGCAGGGTGCGGGCCTGCAGCTGTTGCTCGGCCGCGGCCTGGTAGGGGTCCCAGATCACCCAGGCATCCACGCTGCCGCGCTCGAAAGCGGCGCGGGCGTCGGCCGGCGGCAGGTACACCGGCTGGATGTCGCTGTACTTGAGGCCGGCGTCTTCCAGGGCGCGGACCAGCAGGTAATGCACGTTGGAGCCTTTGTTGAGGGCGACCTTCTTGCCCTTGAGCGCCTTGACCGACTGGATCGGCGAGCCCTTGGGCACCAGGATCGCCTCGCTGTGCGGGGCGGGCGGCTCATAGGCGACATAGAGCAGGTCGGCGCCAGCGGCCTGGGCGAACACCGGCGGGGTCTCGCCGGTGACGCCGAAGTCGATCGAGCCGACGTTCAACCCTTCGAGCAGTTGCGGGCCACCGGGAAACTCGGTCCATTGCACCTGGATGCCCTGTTCGGCCAGGCGCTTCTCCAGCGAGCCCTTGGCCTTGAGCAGCACCAGGGTGCCGTATTTCTGGTAACCGATGCGCAGGCTCTGGGCCTGGGCCTGGGTGATGGCGCCGAACGATACAGCCGCCGCGAACAGGGCGACCAGACCGCGACGCAAGAAGACTGTGCGCATGGCGCTCTCCTGTGCGAGTGGGTTCGGGTAGCACCTGCTTGCCTCGTTGGCGGGCGAGTAAGGTGGGAACAGCGATGAAACGTCAGGGTTGCTCAGATACTCCAGCGGGCACTGAGCAGGCGTTCGTTGAGCAGGCCGGGGGCGACAGGTTGGGGCCGGCGCGCCATGGCGCCGTGGAAGGTCTCCAGTGCGCCCAGCAGGCGCTGCTCCAGTGCCTCGTCCAGGCGTGCAGGCCGATCGCCGTCGGCATAGCTGATCTGGCTGTCGTCGGCGAAGATCCCTTGCAGTGTCTCCTGCGCCTTGAGCGCCGAAAGCACTGGCTTGAGGGCATAGTCCACCGCCAGCATGTGGGCGATGCTGCCGCCGCTGGCGATCGGCAATACCACCTTGTGTTCCAGGGCACGCTCGGGCAGCAGGTCGAGCAAGGTCTTCAGCGCGCCGGCGAACGATGCCTTGTACACCGGGGTGGCGACCAGCAGGCCGTCGGCTTGGGCCACCAGCTCGTTGAAGTGGCGCACCTGCGGGCTGTCGAAGCGGGCGTGCAGCAGGTCCTCGGCGGGGAACTCCCGCACCTGGAAGGTGACGACCTCGACACCGCGCTGTTGCAACCAATCGCGCGAGCGTTCGAGCAGCACGCCGGAGCGTGAACGAAGACTTGGGCTACCACCGACAGATACAACCAGCATTGAAAGCGCTTCCTTCGAATCAATTCAGGGCCGCGAGGGGTTGGCCCCGCTGGATGGAAATGACATTAACAGCTCGTCACATATATCCATAAATCATATTTTTTCATTTGTTTATTCCATAAATGACTATTGGATGCTCTTCTCTGTAGGAGCGGCCTTGTGTCGCGAAAGGGCTGCGCAGCAGCCCCCGGATTTGCCCAGTGATACAGAGAATGCCGGGGCCGCCTTGCGGCCCTTTCGCGACACAAGGCCGCTCCTACAGGGAACACGGAGGCATAAAAAAGGGCCGTCGAAACGGCCCGAAGATCCCTGCTATGGCTAAGAGCAATGCAACGAGGAATTCATCAGCGGTTTGGCTGCGGGGTCAGGCGCAGGTAGGGTTTGACCGCGCGGTAACCTTTGGGGAAGCGCTGCCGGATCTCGTCCTCGTCCTTGAGCGACGGCACGATCACCACCTCGTCGCCGTCCTGCCAGTTGGCGGGGGTGGCGACCTTGTGGTTGTCGGTCAGTTGCAGCGAGTCGATCACCCGCAGGATCTCGTTGAAGTTGCGCCCGGTACTGGCCGGATAGGTGATGGTCAGGCGCACCTTCTTGTTCGGGTCGATGACGAACAGCGAGCGCACCGTGAGGGTATCGCTGGCATTCGGGTGGATCAGGTCGTACAGGTCAGAGACCTTGCGGTCGGCGTCGGCGATGATCGGGAAGTTGACCACGGTGTTCTGGGTCTCGTTGATGTCATCGATCCACTTGTGGTGCGAGTCCACCGGGTCCACCGACAGGGCGATGGCCTTGACCCCGCGCTGAGCGAATTGGTCCTTGAGCTTGGCGGTCAGGCCCAGCTCGGTGGTGCACACCGGGGTGAAGTCGGCCGGATGAGAGAACAGCACGCCCCAGCTGTTGCCCAGCCATTCGTGGAAGCGGATCTTGCCGGCGCTGGAATCCTGTTCGAAATCGGGGGCGATGTCGCCGAGTTTGAGGCTCATGGAAGCGGCTCCTGTGCTGTGTCTGGCCTTGTGGGTTCAATGTGCCTGCTTCCAGGTAAAAACAAAAAGAATAAATATCGATTTATTTATAACCATAACGAATACGAATACGCAGGCACAAAAAAGCCTCGCATCAGGCGAGGCTTTTTCTATGCAGCTACGACTTACATGAAGTTGTAAGTGTAGTTCACGATGAAGCGAGTTTGATCCTGGTCAGCCAGCGAGCTGGTACCGGTACCACGGTAAACACCGTGGCGCAGGCTTGCGCCCAGACCTTTGAACGTACCTTCCTGAATGACGTAGTCGACGCGTGCATCGCGCTCCCACTCGCTGAAAGTGCCCTTGCCATCGGCGTTACGGCCATCTTCACCACGCAGGTAGGCGATCGAAGCCTTCAGGCCCGGCACCCCCAGGCGAGCGAAGTCGTAGGAGTACTGACCGAAGGTAGTGTTTTCACCGGCCTTGGCGAACTGGTTGATCATGCTGTCGGTGAACAGGTAGAAGCTCGCGCCGCCATTACCTTCCGGACGACCGTTGCCGTCACGCACACCACCTTGGTTCAGCCAGACGAAACCGCCGTCATCACTGATCTGCTGGTGACCAACCATGAGCGAGTGACCACCCAAGGTGTAGGTAAACATTGCAGACCAGGTTTTGTTGTCGACTTCGCCCTTGTGCTTGGCGTAGCCCTTGTTGTTATCGAAGGCATAGGCGTCATTGTCACCATTCTTGCCATCGCTGCTGCTGTCGAAGTAACGCAGGTCGGTCTTGAAGGACTGATCGTCTGCGATCTTGAAGACATGGGTGGCGCCCAGGAAGTGCTGCTTGTAGAAGTCTTCCAGATTCGAGTAGTAGTACTGCAGGGTCAGGTCTGGCGTGAGCTTGTAGTCCAGGCCACCGTAACGGAACTTGTTGCTGTCAGCGGGAGCACCGGAGACCGACAGGCCAGTGCGGTTGCTCGAGGCGCGCCCCATGGCATGGGTCAGCTGACCGGCGTTGATGGTCAGATTGTCGATTTCCTTCGAGGTGATGGTGCCACCTTCAAAGGTTTGCGGCAGCAGACGGCCATCGTTGGAAACCAGGATCGGCAACATGGGCGCCAGGGCGCTACCGAAATGCGCTTCGGTCTTGGAGAACCGCGCCTTGGCATTCGCGCCGAAGCGAGCCCACTGGCTCACGGAGGAGTGATCGCTGTCACTCGGCATGAAGGTACTGTTGTCCTGGTGGTAGCCCTTGCCGCCATCCAGGTGGATGCCCCACAGGGCCTGGGCATCGACACCAAAGCCGACGGTGCCTTGGGTGAAGCCGGAGATGTAGTCAAGCTTGAAGCCTTGACCCGACTCACGCACGTCAGGGCGTGGCTTGCTGCCAGGCGTTTCACGGTTGTCGTTGTTGAAGTACATGGTGCGCGAGCTCACGGACAGCTTGCTGTCCTCGATGAACCCTGCAGCGCCTGCTTGTTGGGCGATAACCCCCAGTGCCACGGCCAGGGCCAGGCTGGACTTGTACATGTTTTGCTCCTCTACGTTCTAATTTTTGTGCGTCTCAAGTGGTGGGATCTGCTGCCCCACTCACCCGGATCGGCGATTTAGCACCAAAGCGTGACCGCCAAGTCAACCACAACAGGTCGATTCGCGACTTTCGTCTAAGACCGCCTCCTGCGCTACAGGATAATGACAATCCTATAAATCCAAAATGACCGTTTTATGAATCTGTAAGATTTTTACGGAATAACTTTGGAACCTTTACTGCCAAAAGTTGTATCGACGACGTCAATCATACCTTTAGGTTATTTGCAAACGTTTGCCGGTGGACAGACCGACGGCCCGCAAGCGGAACCGAAAAAGGCTAGCAGCCCCCTGCGATTACGCCAGCCGGGTGGTCCTGCCCTGTAGGAGCCAGCCTTGCTGGCGAAGCAGGCACCGCGATGTTCGCCGCAAAACCAGCGCTGGCGCTGTTCGCCGGCAAGTCCGACACCGACTAAGCTAATGCAAAAAAGTTATTTATTTTCATTTTCTTAGATCACTTAGGCTTCTCGCCATCCATTCCCCCGAATGCCTGACGAGAGGTTCACCATGATCCCGCACGCTCCGCTGCGCCTGTTCGCCGCCCTGACCCTCGCCAGTGCCAGTTGGCTGGCCCAGGCCGCCGACCTGACCGTGGCCTACCAGACCACCGTCGACCCGGCCAAGGTCGCCCAGGTCGACGGCGCCTATGAAAAAGCCAGCCAGGCCAGCATCGACTGGCGCAAATTCGACAACGGCGCCGATGTGATCACCGCCGTGGCCAGCGGCGACGTGCAGATCGGTTACCTCGGCTCCAGCCCGCTGGCCGCCGCCGCCACCCGCAAGCTGCCGGTGGAAACCTTCCTGATCGCCACCCAGATCGGCGCCGGCGAGGCGCTGGTAGCCCGCGACAGCATCAAGACCCCGCAGGACCTGGTCGGCAAGAAGATCGCCGTGCCGTTCGTATCCACCGGCCACTACAGCCTGCTGGCCGCACTGAAGAACTGGAACATCGACCCGGCCAAGGTGCAGATCCTCAACCTGGCGCCACCGGCGATCATCGCCGCCTGGAAGCGCGGCGACATCGACGCCACCTACGTCTGGGACCCGGCCCTGGGCGTGGCCAAGGAAAACGGCAAGGTGCTGATCACCTCGGGCGAACTAGCCACCAAGGGCGCGCCTACCTTCGATGCCTGGATCGTGCGCAAGGACTTCGCCAGCAAGCACCCGGAGATCGTCAAAGCCTTCGCCAAGGTCACCCTCGACGCCTACGCCAACTACCGCAACGACCCGCAAGCCTGGCTGGCCGACCAGGACAACGTCGCCAAGCTGGCCAAGCTGTCCGGGGCCAAGCCTGCTGACATCCCGGTGCTGCTGCAGGGCAACGTCTACCCGCTGGCCGCCGACCAGGCCAGCGCCCTCGGCGCGCCGACCACCCAGGCGCTGCGCGACACCGCGACCTTCCTCAAGCAACAAGGCAAGGTCGACGCGGTACTGCCGGACTACGCGCCCTACGTCAGCGCCCAGTACCTCCCCAACTGATACCGCACGGAGCCCGTCATGGCCTTGCTCGAACTGGAGCGCATCAGCGCACAGTACCCCGGCGCCAGCACCCCGGTGCTGGCCGACATCAACCTGAGCCTGGGGCCGCGCCAGTTGCTGGTGGCCCTCGGCCCTTCCGGCAGCGGCAAGACCTCGCTGCTCAACCTGATCGCCGGCTTCGTCGCCCCCAGCGGCGGGCGCATCAGCCTCGACGGCGTGCCGGTGCAAGGCCCGGGCGCCGAACGCGGCGTGGTGTTCCAGGACGATGCCCTGCTGCCCTGGCAGGATGTGCTGGGCAATGTCGCCTTTGGCCTGGCCCTGGCCGGCATGCCGCGCCCACAGCGTGAAGCCAAGGCCCGCGAGATGCTGGCCCTGGTCGATCTGGCCGGCTTCGGCGAGCGGCGCATCTGGCAACTGTCCGGCGGGCAGAAGCAACGCGTGGGCCTGGCCCGGGCACTGGCCGCCGACCCTCGGGTGCTGTTGATGGACGAACCGTTCGGCGCCCTCGACGCCTTTACCCGCGAACAGATGCAAGAGCTGCTGCTACAGGTGTGGCAGCGCACCGCCAAACCGGTGTTCCTGATCACCCATGACATCGAGGAAGCGGTATTCCTCGCCACCGAGCTGGTGCTGTTGGCGCCCAACCCAGGTCGGGTGGTCGAGCGCTTGCAACTGGACTTCGGCCAGCGCTATGCCGCCGGCGAGTCGGCCCGGGCGATCAAGTCCGATCCACGCTTCATCGAGACCCGCGAGCACGTGCTGGCGCGGGTGTTCTCGCAACGCCAGACGGCACCACAGGAGGCATCCGCATGAGCAGCCTGGACCTGCCGGTCGCCGCCAAGCGCCCGATCAAACCCACCACGGCCAAGCCCCGCCGCCCCTTGCCTACGCGCTGGATCAGCACCCTGACCCTGGTCACCCTGCTGCTGGCCTGGTGGCTGGTGACCGCGGCCGGCTGGGTCGAACCGCTGTTCCTGCCCGCCCCCGCCGATATCCTCGCCAAAGCCTGGACCCTACTGACCCAGGGCTACATGGACGCCAGCCTGTGGCAGCATCTGGGCGCGAGCCTGGGGCGCATCGGCCTGGCGCTGCTGGCCGCCACCCTGACTGCCATCCCGGTGGGCATCGCCATCGGCTACAACCGCGTGGCCCGCGGCATCCTCGACCCGCTGATCGAGTTCTACCGGCCGATCCCGCCCTTGGCCTACTTGCCGCTAATCGTGATCTGGTGCGGCATCGGCGAGCTGTCCAAGGTGCTGTTGATCTACCTGGCGATCTTCGCCCCGATCGCCATCGCCACCGCCACCGGCGTGCGCACCGTCGACCCGGCCAAGCTGCGCGCCGCGCAGTCGCTGGGGGCGAGCAAGGCGCAACTGATCCGCCACGTGATCCTGCCCAGTGCCCTGCCCGACATCCTCACCGGCATCCGCATCGGCCTCGGCGTGGGCTGGTCGACCCTGGTGGCCGCCGAGCTGATCGCCGCCACCAGCGGCCTGGGCTTCATGGTGCAGTCGGCGGCGCAGTTCCTGGTCACCGATGTCGTGGTGCTGGGGATCCTGCTGATCGCCCTGATCGCCTTCGCCCTGGAGATGGGCCTGCGTGCCCTGCAGCGCAGGCTGGTGCCCTGGCACGGCCAGAGCCACTGATGACTGACCACGCCGGCAGCCCGGCGCCTGATTGAAGAGACCGACATGAGCCTGACCATCACCCCCATCAGCCCGGCCCTGGGCGCGCAGATCAGCGGCGTGGACATCAGCCGCGATATCACTGCCGAACAGCGTGACACCATCGAGCAGGCGCTGCTCGAGCACCAGGTGCTGTTCTTGCGCGACCAACCGATCACCCCCGAGCAGCAAGCGCGCTTCGCCGCCCGCTTCGGCGACCTGCACATCCACCCGATCTACCCCAACGTGCCGGAAACGCCCCAGGTGCTGGTGCTCGACACCGCCGTCACCGATGTGCGCGACAACGCCGTGTGGCATACCGACGTCACCTTCCTGCCGACCCCGGCACTGGGCGCGGTGCTCAGCGCCAAGCAGTTGCCGGCCTATGGCGGCGACACCCTGTGGGCCAGCGGCATCGCCGCGTTCGAGGCGCTGTCGGCGCCGCTGCGCGAGATGCTGGACGGTTTGACCGCCACCCACGACTTCACCAAGTCGTTCCCGCTGGAGCGCTTCGGCACCACCGCCGAGGACCTGGCGCGCTGGGAAGCGACCCGACGCAACAACCCGCCGCTGTCGCATCCGGTGGTGCGCACCCATCCAGTGAGCGGACGCAAGGCACTGTTCGTCAACGAAGGGTTCACCACGCGCATCAACGAACTGAGCGATCTGGAAAGCGAGGCGCTGCTCAAGCTGCTGTTCGCCCATGCGACGCGGCCGGAATTCAGCATTCGCTGGCGCTGGCAGGAAAACGACGTGGCGTTCTGGGACAACCGCGTGACCCAGCATTTCGCGGTGGATGATTACCGGCCCAACCGGCGGGTGATGCATCGGGCGACCATCCTCGGGGATGCGCCGTTCTGACAGGCAGCAGGGAGGCCTTTGGCCTCCTTTCGCGCCACAAGGCCGCTCCTACAGGGGACCGCATTTTCATGTAGGAGCGGCCTTGTGTCGCGAAAGGGCCGCGAAGCGGCCCACAGCGGTCTATCTGACCAGATGCAGGAACTGCATGTGCCGTTCGTACTGGTCGAGGATGTCGTTGATGATCTGCTCCTTGCTGTAGCCGACCAGGTCGTAGTTCTGGCTACCCTCGGACAAATGCACCTCCGCCCGGTAATAGCGGCGGTTCTTCAACTCCTGCGTACCCAGGCCACCCAAGGCGAACGATGGGGTGAAATACCCGCGCATCTGCACCTGGTAGATGAACGGCTGCTCCTCGCCATGGCCGATCTTCAGGCTGACGTTGTCGTGGCTCGGGTCGTCCTGGGTGATCAGCACCAGGCCCTTCTGCTCGAACACCTCACGCACGTCGGCAATGGCCGGGCGCACCACGTCGTCCATGAAGCGATACACCTCATCGCGTGACGGGAAGTGCACCGCCTGGCTCAGGCGCTGGCGCCAGCCGCCACGACCACGCCGGGACTGGGCGAACGGCGCCAGCGAGTGCATCTGCGCGATCTGCCGCTGCGACTCGAGGTAGAAGGCCTTGTGCAGCCCCCACATCATGCACAGCAGGATCAACGAGAACGGCAGCGAAGTGAGCACCACCGCCGACTTCAGCGAATCGATGCTGCCGGCGAACAACAGCCCGCTGGTGACCAGCGCGGTCATCGCACCCCAGAAGATCCGCAGCCAGTTCGGCCCGTCTTCATCCGCACCACCGCCCTTGGCCGACAAGGTCGACAGCACCACGGTGCCGGAGTCGGCCGAGGTGACGAAGAACACGAAGCTGATGAACACCGTCACGGCGATCACCGTCTTGCTCCACGGATAGGTCTCCAGCAGCAGGTACAGGCTCATCGACGGGTTGTCGAGGGCCGACTGGCCTAGGGCGGTCATGCCGTGGTTGATCACCTGGTCCAAGGCGCTGTTGCCGAAGATCGACATCCACGCCAGGGTGAAGCCCAGCGGGATCAGCAGCACGCCGAAGACGAACTCGCGGATGGTGCGCCCGCGCGAGATGCGCGCGATGAACAGCCCCACGAAGGGCGCCCAGGCAATCCACCAGGCCCAGTAGAACACCGTCCAGCCGCCCAGCCAGTCACGCTGCTCGCCGTAGGCGTAGACGTCGAAGCTCTTGCGCGGCAAGGCGCCGAGGTAGTCGCCAAGGTTCTGGATGAGCGTGTTGAACAGGTGTTGGGTGGGCCCGGCGAACAGCACGAACAGCAGCAAGGCGCAGGCCAGGAACAGGTTGATGTCGCTCATCACCCGCACGCCCTTCTCCACCCCGGCGACCGCCACGGCCACCGCCGCGCCCATCATCAGGGTGATGAGGATCACCTGGATCCACTGGCTGTGGCTGATGCCGAACAGGTAGTCGAGACCGGCGTTCAGGTGCAGCACACCGAAGCCCATGTCGGCGCCCAGGCCGAACACCGTGGCGATGATGCCGAAGCCGTCCACCGCGTAGCCGATCGGGCCGTTGATGCGCTTGCCGATCAGCGGGTACAGCGCCGAGCGCAGAGCCAACGGCAGGTTGTGGCGGTAAGCGAAGTAGGCCAGCGCCATGCCGACGAAGGCGAACACGCCCCAGCCATGCAGGCCCCAGTGCAGGAACAGGATCTGCATCGCCTGGCGTCCGGCCTCGGCCGTGCCCGCCTCGCCCTGGGGCGGCTGCAGCATGTGCGTCAGGGGCTCGGAGACGCAGAAGAAGAACAGCGTGATACTGATGCCGGCGGCGAACAGCATGCCGGCCCAGGACAGGTAGCTGAACTCGGGTTCGTCGTGGTCGGCACCGAGCTTGATCTTGCCGTAGCCGGACAGCGCGGTGACCACCACGAAGACCAGGTACAGGGTCATGGCCAGCATGTAGTACCAGCCGACCGTGTTGGCCGCCCAGTTCTGCGCCGCCAGCAACCACTCGCCCGCCGCTTGCGGGTAGGCGATGACCACCAGGCCGAAGATGAGGATGAAACTTGCCGCGAAGTAGAACACGGGGGGGTTCATGCGGATCTTGCCGTTGGCAAGGTCGGGGGTCGGTGCACTCATGAAACGGGCACCTCGTCACAGAGCGTGAGGTTCGGATTGAACGGGTTCAGCAAAGGCAATCCCTCCTGATGAACACCGGCAATGGACCAGCGTTTTTCGTTGAACAAGCGTTCAAGTTAACCATGGATCGGCTTTCAATGCGACCCGATGCCGCTGGGTGGGCCACGATCGAGGCTGCGTCGCAGCCCATCGCCGGCAAGCCGAATCCTACGCTCTAGACGGTTTGCGCTACAGAGTAGGAGCCTGCTTGCCGGCGAACAAATCAGAAAAGCCAACAGCAATTCGTGATCAGTTCTTGTCCTGGCAATCGAGCTGCAAGTTGGCCTGGGTGATATTGCTGTCGGCCGGCACGCTGCGGGTCAGCCATACGTTGCCGCCGATGGTCGAGCCCTTGCCGATGGTGATGCGCCCCAGGATGGTCGCGCCAGCATAGATCACCACGTCGTCCTCGACGATCGGGTGCCGTGCCAAGCCCTTGTGCAGGGTGCCCGACTCGTCGCTGGGGAAGCGCTTGGCGCCAAGGGTCACGGCCTGGTAGATGCGCACCCGCTCGCCAATGATCGCGGTCTCGCCGATGACCACGCCGGTGCCGTGATCGATGAAGAAGCTCGGGCCGATTTGCGCGCCGGGATGGATGTCGATGCCGGTGGCCGAATGCGCCAGCTCCGAGCTGATCCGCGCCAGCAGCGGCAGGCCGGCGCGATACAGGTGGTGAGCCAGGCGATGGTGGATGATGGCGAGGATGCCCGGGTAGCACAGCAGCACCTCGTCGACGCTGCGCGCCGCCGGGTCACCGTGATAGGCGGCCAGCACATCGGTGTCGAGCAGCACGCGCAGCGCCGGCAAGGCCGCGGCGAAGTCCTGGATCAGGCGCAGGGCATGGCTGTCGACATCGGTGACATCGGTCTTGCCATGGCGCGCGGCGTAGCGCAGTTCCAGGCGCGCCTGGGCCAACAGCGCGGTCAGCGCGGCATCGAGGGTGTGGCCGACGTAGAAGTCCTCGCTTTCCTCGCGCAGGTCCACCGGGCCCAGGCGCATCGGGAACAGCGCGCCGCACAACTGCTCGAGGATCTGCCGCAGCGCCTCGCGCGACGGCAACTCGCGCCCGCCCTGCTCGCCGCTGCTGCGGCCATTGCTGCTGCGCCATTGCTCACGGGCGCCGCGCAGGCCACTGACGATGCCCTGCAATTGCCAATGCCCGATTGATGGTTGTTCGCTCACGGTGTTCTCCTGCCCGGCGGCTTTCTCGATATGCATGCGTCCCCTGTAGGAGCGGGTGTGAACACGATACGGCATATCCCCCTCTTGGAAAAAACAACGCTTTATTCCATCCTGCGCTAAGTCGGGCATAAGCAGTGCTGACGGGCCCTCCATTCCTGGCTACCCTCAATGCTGCCGATGCATGCTAAAAGGCAAAATAGGAATAACAAACAGTTTTTTTATTATTTCCCAGCCTATGCAGCCCACCTCTATAGTCGCCACCCACCACTTCCACAACAAGCGCGGGGCCAGCCAATGACCAGATTCACCAAACCCCTTCTCAACGCCAGCCTGGCGCTGCTGCTCGGTACCGGCCTGCTCGGCCAGGCCTTCGCCGGCGAGCAGCTGAAGACCATCCAGGAAAAGGGCGTGATCAACGTCGGCCTGGAAGGCACCTATCCACCGTTCAGCTTCCAGGACGAAAACGGCAAGCTGACCGGCTTCGAGGTTGAGCTGTCCGAGTTGCTTGCCAAGGAGCTGGGGGTCAAGGCCAAGGTCCAGCCGACCAAGTGGGACGGCATCCTCGCCGCACTGGAATCCAAGCGTCTCGACGTGGTGATCAACCAGGTGACCATCTCCGAGGAACGCAAGAAGAAGTACGACTTCTCCGAGCCCTACACCGTTTCCGGCATTCAGGCCCTGGTACTCAAGGGCAGTGACAACGAGAAAAACATCAAGACTGCCGCCGATCTCGGTGGCAAGAAGGTCGGTGTCGGCCTGGGCACCAACTATGAGCAATGGGTGAAACAGGATGTGCCGACAGCCGATGTGCGCACCTACGAAGATGACCCGACCAAGTTCGCCGACCTGCGCAACGGTCGTATCGACGCCATCCTGATCGATCGCCTGGCTGCACTCGAGTACGTCCAGAAAACCGCCAAGGACAAGAAACCGACCGCACTCGCTGGCGAGAAATTCTCCAAGCTGGAATCGGGCGTGGCCTTGCGCAAAGGCGAACCTGAACTGCTCGATGCGCTGAACAAGGCCATCGACAAGCTCAAGGCCGACGGCTCGCTGGCCAAGCTGTCCGAGAAATACTTCGGTGCCGATGTCACCAAATGATCGCTGAAAGCCTGCAACTCGTTGTCGATTCCGCGCCCTTCCTGCTCAAGGGCGCGGGCTATACCGTGGTGCTCAGCGTCGGCGGCATGTTCTTTGGCCTGGTGCTGGGCTTTGCCCTGGCGCTGATGCGCCTGTCAAAGATCCTGCCGCTGGACTGGCTGGCGCGCATCTACGTGTCGTTCTTCCGCGGCACGCCACTGCTGGTGCAGCTGTTCGTGATCTACTTCGGCCTGCCACAAATCGGCATCGAGCTCGACCCGATCCCGGCCTCGCTGATCGGCCTGTCGCTCAACATGGCGGCGTACATCTGCGAAATCCTCCGCGCGGCGATTTCTTCGATCGACCGTGGCCAGTGGGAAGCCGCCGCCAGCATCGGCATGACTCGCACCCAGGCCATGCGCCGGGCGATCCTGCCGCAGGCGCTGCGCACCGCCTTGCCGCCGCTGGGCAACAGCTTCATCTCGCTGGTCAAGGACACCGCCCTGGCGGCGACCATCCAGGTGCCCGAGCTGTTCCGCCAAGCGCAGTTGATCACCGCACGGACCTTCGAAGTCTTCACCATGTACCTGGCTGTCGCCGTGATCTACTGGATTCTCTGTAGCATCCTGGCGCACTTGCAGAACCGCATGGAAGCGCGGGTCAACCAGCACGACCAGGAGCACTGAAGATGATCGTAGTAGAAGGCCTGACCAAGCAGTTCAAGGGCCAGACCGTGCTCAAGGGCATCGACCTGACCGTGCAGCCCGGCGAGGTGGTGGCCATCATCGGCCCCAGCGGCTCGGGCAAGACCACCTTCCTGCGCTGCCTGAACCTGCTGGAGACACCCGATGCCGGGCGGATCCAGATTGGCGAGATCAGCATCGACGCCAACCGTCCGCTGGGAAGCCAGCAAGGGGCGATTCGGCGCCTGCGCCAGCAGGCCGGGTTCGTGTTCCAGAACTTCAACCTGTTCCCCCACCGCACCGCCCTGGAGAACGTCATCGAAGGGCCGGTGATCGTCAAGAAGACCCCACGGGACAAAGCCATCGAGCTGGGCAAGCGCTTGCTGGCCAAAGTCGGCCTGGCGGGCAAGGAAGACGCCTATCCACGGCGCCTGTCCGGCGGTCAGCAGCAGCGGGTGGCCATCGCCCGCGCCCTGGCCATGGAGCCGGAGGTGATCCTGTTCGACGAGCCCACCTCGGCGCTCGACCCCGAGCTGGTGGGTGAAGTGCTGGCGACCATCCGCGGCCTGGCCGAGGAGCAGCGCACGATGATCATCGTCACCCACGAGATGAGCTTCGCCCGCGACGTGGCCAACCGGGTGATCTTCTTCGACAAGGGGGTGATCGTCGAGCAAGGCGAGGCCAAGGCGTTGTTCGCCAACCCGCAGGAAGAACGCACGCGGCAGTTCCTGCGCAAGTTCCTCGGCACCGCCGCCGCCCAGGACTGACCGGCAGCCACGCGGGGCTCAGGCCTCGCGCAGGTTGTGGCACCGGCGAAAGCGCGCTTCCAGGTTGCGATCGGGCATCTGGTGGCTGCGCAGGGCGTTGAGGGTCTGCTCCACATAATCCCGGGTACTGCCATAGCGCCCCTTGGCGCTGGCGAGAATCTGGCTGAACAGGGGATCCGGCAGATTGCCGGCGTAGCACGGCAGGTGCCGCTCCAGCACGAAGCCCAACGCCTGCACCTTGCTACCATCGCCCAGGCGGCAGCTGAGCCAGTGCGGACGATAGGCCGGGTACGGCATTTCGCGCTGCCACAGGGCCATGAGCGAGTCGTCGAGGTTGCTTTCATCCAGGCGGTAGGCGAAACCGCTGCAGGAACCACCGCGGTCCAGGCCGAACACCAGGCCCGGGCACTCTGGGGTGCCACGGTGCTCGTGGGACCATAGGTACAGGCCACGGTGGTAGCCATGCACCCGTGCCCGCTGACGCTCGATCGAGTTGCATTCGGGGCGCCAGATCAATGAACCGTAGGCGAACAGCCAAACTGGGCCGCCCTCATGCTGGGACATGGTGTCCTGCATCGAGCGCTGCAGTTGTTCGGCGGTGAGTTGTTGGCCGAAGTCGAGCGACGGCGGATAGGAGACTTGCCAGGATGAACTTTCAAGTGTCGACATGAGCTGCCGCCATTATTTCCTGTGAACTACCAAAGTGCAGGTATTGCCGTGTCTGTTCGGCGGCTATCGCGGGGGAGCGGGCTTGCCCCGCGATGGGCGTTGCGCCTAACGTAAGGCAGAACGTACTTTGCACTCAACCCCGAAAACAGGATTTCATTAAAGCATCCGCTGAACGGAAACTAATAGTCCGAGTATAGCGAAACTTATTACCCGCACCGGTAACAATCCCCGCCATATAATCAACCGGAAAACGCTTGGTTATTAAACCCGGCACCCCCTCGCGGCGTGCCGAGTTGTTTCAACCCCGCGGCGCGTAAGCGAATACGTCGGCGCGCATGCGATGGGCATCCATACCCGCCTCGACCAGGGCATCGAGGGTGGCATAGACCATGTTCGGCGAGCCGCTGGCATAGACATGCACCTGGTTGAGGTCGGCGATGTCTTCGCACACCGCTTCGTGCAACAGACCGCAACGCCCTTCCCAACCGCACAGGTCGCTGACCACCTTGTGCAGGAACAGGTTCGGCAGGCGCTCCCACTGGTCCCAATGCTCGATCTGGTAGAAGTCCTCGGGCCGGCGCACGCCCCAGTACAGGTGCACCGGGTGCTTGAAGCCCTTGGCCCGGCAGTGCTCGACCAGGCTGTGCATCTGGCCCATGCCAGTGCCGGCGGCGATCAGCACCAACGGGCCATCGGGCAGTTCGGCCAGGTGGGCGTCGCCAAACGGCAGCTCGACCCGGGCGATGCCATCACGCTGCAACTGCTTGATCAACTGCACCGCGCTGCTTTCGCGGGCCAGTACATGCAGCTCCAGGTCGCGCCCGCCATGAGGCGCCGAGGCCAGGGAGAACGCTGCCTTGTCCATGCCCTCGCGCTCGATCATCAGGTATTGCCCGGCGTGGTAGCGGGGCGGCTTGCCGGCCGGCGCGCGCAGACGCACGCGCCAGACGTCGCCACCGACCTCGCGGCACTCGCTCAGGGTACAGGCCAGCTTGCGCACCGGCAGCTCGCCCAGGGCCAGCACACCATCCCACAGCAACACGCAATCCTCCAGCGGCTCGGCGATGCAGGTGAACAGCTCACCGTGATCGCGGACCTGGCCTTCCTGGCGCACACGGCCTTCGACCAGCAGCGCGGCACACACATGGCAGTTACCGTTGCGGCAGCTGCTCGGGCAGTCGTAGCCCAGGCGCCGCGCGGCATCCAGAATCCTTTCACCCGGTTCGACCGCCAGTACCGCCCCGGAAGGCTGCAAGGTTACCTGCATCAATCTATTCCCAACTGGTCCCACAACTCATCGATACGGCGGGTGACGGCCTCGTCCTTGACGATGACCCGACCCCATTCGCGTGTAGTCTCGCCCGGCCACTTGTGGGTGGCATCCAGGCCCATCTTCGACCCCAGCCCCGATACCGGCGACGCGAAGTCGAGGTAGTCGATCGGGGTGTTGTCGATCATCACCGTATCACGCTTGGGGTCCATGCGCGTGGTGATGGCCCATATCACATCGTTCCAGTCGCGGGCGTTGATATCGTCGTCGGTTACGATAACGAACTTGGTGTACATGAACTGTCGCAGGAACGACCAGACACCGAGCATGACGCGCTTGGCGTGGCCCGGATACTGCTTCTTCATGGTCACCACCGCCATGCGGTACGAACAGCCTTCCGGCGGCAGGTAGAAGTCGGTGATCTCGGGGAACTGCTTCTGCAGGATCGGCACGAATACTTCGTTCAGCGCCACGCCGAGAATCGCCGGCTCATCCGGCGGCCGGCCGGTGTAGGTGCTGTGGTAGATCGGCTTTTGCCGGTGGGTGATGCGTTCGACGGTGAACACCGGGAAGCTGTCCACTTCGTTGTAGTAGCCGGTGTGGTCGCCGTACGGGCCTTCCGGGGCCATCTCGCCGGGATGGATCACGCCTTCGAGGATGATCTCGGCGGTTGCCGGTACCTGCAGGTCGTTGCCACGGCACTTGACCAGTTCGGTGCGGTTGCCACGCAACAGGCCAGCGAAGGCGTACTCGGAAAGCGTGTCCGGGACCGGGGTCACGGCACCGAGGATGGTCGCCGGGTCCGCGCCCAACGCCACAGCTACCGGGAACGGCTGGCCAGGATGCTTCTCGCACCATTCGCGGTAGTCCAGCGCCCCACCGCGGTGGCTCAGCCAGCGCATGATCACCTTGTTGCGGCCAATCACCTGCTGGCGATAGATGCCCAGGTTCTGGCGGTCCTTGTTCGGCCCGCGAGTCACGGTCAGGCCCCAGGTAATCAGCGGCGCAACATCGCCAGGCCAGCAGTGCTGGATCGGCAGCTGGCCGAGGTCAACGTCATCGCCTTCGACCACGATTTCCTGGCATACCGCGTCCTTGACCACCTTCGGTGCCATGGACACGACCTTCTTGAAGATCGGCAGCTTCGACCAGGCGTCCTTCAGGCCCTTCGGCGGCTCGGGCTCCTTGAGAAACGCCAGCAGCTTGCCGATCTCGCGCAGTTCTTCGGTGGACTCGGCGCCCATGCCCATGGCCACGCGCTCGGGGGTGCCGAACAGGTTGCCCAGCACCGGGATGTCGAAGCCGGTGGGCTTTTCGAACAGCAAGGCCGGGCCCTTGGCGCGCAGCGTGCGGTCGCAGACTTCGGTCATTTCCAGTACAGGGGAGATGGGAACCTGGATGCGCTTGAGTTCACCGCGCTGTTCCAGGCCGCGGATGAAGTCGCGCAAGTCGCGATACTGCATGCAAGGGCCTCGTGTTGGGCGTATCGGTCGGGGTGCAGAGTGTAGCGCCGTTCACGCCTTGTTTGGGGGCAAAAATGAACTGGGGCCGCTTCGCGCCCCATCGCCGGCAAGCCGGCTCCTACAAGGTTCGTGTAGGAGCCGGCT
>NZ_JBMDJI010000051.1:0-30555 GCF_057809115.1 Pseudomonas sp. FG47 | reverse complement strand
CGGCCGGCGGATCGGCAACACCCGGCTGTACCTGCTTGACGCCCAGGACCGCCCGGTGCCGCTGGGTTGCACTGGCGAGCTGCACATCGGCGGTATCGGCGTGGCCCGGGGCTACCTGGGCTTGCCGGTGCTGCAGGCGGCGCGCTTTATCGCCAGCCCGTTCGTGACGGGCGACCGGCTGTACCGCACCGGCGACCTGGTGCGCTATCGCGCCGATGGCGAGTTGGAGTTCCTTGGGCGCAACGATTTTCAGGTCAAGCTCAACGGGCTGCGGATCGAACCGGGCGAGCTCGAGGCGCTGCTGGTGGCCCATCCGGCGTTGGACCAGGCCGTGGTGCTGGTGCGCGACGAGCGCCTGGTGGCCTATGTGACCTGCCGCGAGGGGCAGGCCGCGCCGACGCTGGAGGCTCTGCGCAACCACCTGCTGGCACGCGTGCCAACCTACATGGTGCCGTCGGCTTATGTGGTGCTCGGCGCGTTGCCGCTGAGCCCCAATGGCAAGGTCGACCGTAATGCCTTGCCGGCGCCCGGGGTGGAGGCGGTGATCAGCCGCGTCTATGCAGCGCCTCGGGATGCGCTGGAGCAGACGCTGGCACAGATCTGGAGCGAGGTGCTCAAGGTCGAGCAGGTAGGGCGCGACGACAACTTCTTCGAGCTGGGCGGGCATTCGTTGCTGGCGGTCAGCCTGGTGGCGCGCATGCGTCAGGCGGGGTTGCATGCCGATGCGCGGATGTTGTTCAAGCAGCCGACCCTGGCGGGGTTGGCGGCGCATACGCAGCGCCAGCTGCAGCAGGTGGACATTCCGCGCTCGACGGTGCCGGGGTTGGGCGGGCGACGGCGGATTTGAAGGGGATCCGGGTTGCATGGGTGAGTCTTGAACGGGCGTTTGGGTGGCGCGATGCACGCCACGAGCGCGCGTAGGCGCGATACGGTGTGTCGGTGCACATTCCCCCACCGTTGATCGCAGGCGTGCCGTCCAGGCGGCAACGGGGACTAGACTGCGGTTAAACCCTGAAACCCCGCAGGCCCCCATGTCCCCCAAGAACCTTGTCTGCCTCTGGTACGAAAACGACGCCGAGGCTGCCGCCAACTTCTACGCCAGAACCTTTCCCGACAGCCGCGTGACTGCTGTGCACAAGGCGCCGGGGGACTACCCAAGCGGCAAGGAAGGCGACGTGATCACCGTTGAGTTCACCGTGATGGGCATACCCTGCCTCGGCCTCAACGGCGGCGACAGCTTTCGCCACAGCGAGGCGTTTTCGTTCCAGGTGGCGACCGACTCCCAGGAAGAAACCGATCGCTACTGGAACGCCATCGTCGACAACGCAGGCCAGGCCAGCGTCTGCGGCTGGTGCAAGGACAAGTGGGGGCTGTCGTGGCAGATCAGCCCGCGCATCCTCACCCAGGCCGTGGCCGGTAGCGACCGGGCGGCGGCCAAGCGCGCCTGGGAGGCGATGATGAGCATGGGCAAGATCGACATTGCCGCCATCGAGAAGGCGCTCAAGGGCTGAGGGTACGACACGCCAGTTTCAACTTTCGCCATACATCCAGCGCATCAGCGAATGGCGCCCGCCGATCCCCAGCTTGATCGCCGCGCGCCGCAGGTAGCTCTCCACGGTATTGACCTTCAACTGCAAGCGCTCGGCCTGCTGCGGTGCCGTGTGCCCGGCCAGCAGCCCCCGGCATACCTGCATTTCGCGCTCCGACAGGGCGATGCCGGTCTGGCGCAAGCGTTCGACAAAGCGCTGTTCGAGGCTTTCGGGTTCGCTTGCCTGGGCCACGGGCGGCTGCAAGGCGCTGATGTGTTTTTCCAGCATGGGCAACAACAACGGCGAGATATCCTCCAGCCGGCTGCGCTCGGTGGCGGAGAAGCCGTAGCGCGGATCGGCGCGCAGCACGGTGATTTCGTAGTGGTAGCCATCCTTGCGCCGGGCCAGGCGCAGGCGTGCCGGGTCGTCGAAAACGTCGCTCGGCTCGCCGGCGCTGAACACCGTCTCGCTGAGCAGCGTGGCGTCGGCATGGGCGCAGCAGGCAGGGGTCACCCGCAATTGGCGGATATGGGTAGCGTCGATGGTCAGGTGAGTCTGGATCAGGTCGTGCAGGTGCCGGGGGAAGTGGCGGCTGCCGGTACTGGCTATGACTTTGCCGATCTGCGGAAACAGCAGGTGCGAATTCATCGTGTCATCCATGAGGTACGGTGGTACGAAAGGCCATGCACGCCTGTAGCCAGCATCCTTGGCTGGCGGCGGGGCCGTTGGCGCTGCTTGCTATCCTAGTACAACGATTGAGTGACGGTTAAATGAAGCTGGAATAATGGCATAACAATATCACTTGCGCCCGTGCGTCACAGTCGCCCATGCACTCGGGTATGATGCGAGCCCTTTCCCCAACGAGGCCCGCCCCATGTCCCTGAGCACAGCACAGATCGGCGAATTCCGCGCCTTCGCCGAACAGCTGGCCGATGCCGCCGCCCACGCGATCCAGCCGTATTTTCGCGCCAGCCTCGAGGTCGAGGACAAGGGCGGGCGTCTGTACGATCCGGTCACCGTGGCCGACAAGGCCGCCGAGGACGCCATGCGCGCGCTGATCCAGGCGCGCTACCCGCAGCACGGCATTCTGGGCGAGGAGCAAGGAACGGTAGCGGGCAGTAGCCCGCTGCATTGGGTGCTCGACCCCATCGACGGCACCCGCGCCTTCATCACCGGCCTGCCGCTGTGGGGCACGCTGATCGCCCTCAACGATGGCCAGCGGCCGGTCATCGGCGTGATGAACCAGCCGTTCACCGGCGAGCGTTTCGTCGGCACGCCCGAAGGCGCCTGGCGCAGCGGTACGCCGCTGAAAACCCGCGCCTGTGGCGAGCTGGCCACAGCCACGCTGATGTGCACCACCCCGGACATGTTCGACACGCCAGCGCGCAAGGCGGCCTTCGAGCAGGTGGCCGGCCAGGCCCGGCTGATGCGCTACGGCGGCGACTGCTACGCCTATTGCATGCTGGCTTCGGGGTTCGTCGACGTGATTGTCGAGGCCAGCCTGCAACCTTACGACGTGCAGGCGCTGATGCCGATCATCGAAGGGGCGGGCGGGGTGATCACTGCCTGGGATGGCAGCACCGCGCAGAACGGCGGTTGCGTGGTGGCGTGCGGTGATCCGGCGCTGCATGCGCAGGTGGTGGCGATGCTGCGTCACGCCATGTAACACCCGGTACCATCGCACTTTTTCGCATTTGTGCGTTCTATGCATGGCCAGGTCGCGGCGATCCCCGTTGCGGCCGACCCTTGCTACCGGTGCCGATGGCTGTACGACGACTTGCCCTGATCCCCCCACGCCTGCTGCTGGCGGCCACCGTGGTTGCCTTGAGCGGCTGTAGCCAGCAGCAGGGCAGCGACCTGCTCACCCAGCTGCGCAATGGCAAGCCTGACGAGCTGTTCCAGACCAGTGTCGACCGCATGGCGACGCTGGCCATGCGCGACAACCTGCAGAGCCTGTATCTGCTGATGAACAAGCTGTACCTGCGCAACCCCAGCCAGTGGAAACAGTCCGGCTATCTCGACGCCACCACCGCCGCGCGGCAGATCCGCATTGCCATCGAGCAGCGCCAGCCGTTGCCGCAGTTGGGCGAGCGCCGCGACCTGGCGGCCTTGAGCTATGCCCTGAGCCCGGAGTTTCGCGGCGACCGGGTCGGCGCGTTCATCTATGCCATCGGCAGCATGCTGGTCACTGCCCACGGCGGGCGTACCGAGTTCTACATGACCGACGCCATCGACCCGCTGTTCATCAACAACGCGGCGCGCAATATCGAGAAGGCCACCTGGATGCTCAGCCAGCGCCAGGATGCCAACGGGGTGTTGTTGCTGTTCTCCAACGAGATTTCCGAGCAGGGCAGCAACCTGAGTTTTGCCGTGGAATTCGGCAAGGTGGTCGCGCGCCTCGACCTGCTGGCGCAGATGCTCGATGAGCGCTATCGGCGCATTGGCCTGAACTATGCGCAGAGCCTGTTGCTGATGAACTTCCTGCCGGTGCAGTGAGCGGGTCTGCTAGCGGCCGTAACCGCCGTAGGAGCCGGCTTGTCGGCGAACACCGGCAATCCACCGTGGCGCCTGGTTCGCCAGCAAGCTGGCTCCTACGGGGCGGGGTGCGCCGCAAACCTGTAGGAGCCGGCTTGCCGGCGAACAGCGAGACTCCGCGCCGGCTGGTTCGCCAGCAAGCTGGCTCCTGCACTCAAGCCACATCGACCAGGACGATCTCGCTGTCTTCCAGCGCGGTCACTCGCAGCATGCTTTCCTGCTCGATCGCCACGCCGTCGCGGGCCTTGGCCTGCACGCCGTTGATCTCGACCCGGCCCTTGGCCGGCACCAGGTAGCCACGGCGCCCCGGGTCGAAGGTGTACTCGGCGCTTTCCCCAGCCTTCAGGGTGGCAGCCACCAGGCGGGCATCGGTACGGATGCGCAGGTTGCCTTCATCCTCCGCACGGCCGCTGGCAAGGGTCACGAAACCTTCGCCACGCTCCCCCTTGGGGAAGGGCCGGGTGCCCCAGGACGGCGCAGCGCCAAGGTTCTCGGGAATGATCCAGATCTGGAAAATCCGCGTATCAACCTGCTCCAGGTTGTATTCGCTGTGCACGATACCGCTACCGGCGCTCATCACCTGCACATCACCGGCCTCGGTGCGGCCTTTGTTGCCCAGGCTGTCCTGGTGGGTGATGGCGCCTTCGCGGACATAGGTGATGATTTCCATGTCGCGGTGCGGGTGTGGCGGGAAGCCGGCACCGGCAGCGATCAGGTCGTCGTTCCAGACCCGCAGGTTGCCCCAGTGCATGCGCGCCGGATCATGGTATTCGGCGAACGAGAAGTGGTGATGAGCGTCGAGCCAGCCGTGGTTGGCATGGCCGAGGCTTTCGAAGGGTCGCAGTTGCAGCATGATGGTGCTCCTCTGAATCGGTGGAATGGGGCCATGATGGGTGTTTGAAAGATCGAAAAAAAGCGTAAATATCGGCTTGGTTTGATCTAATTAATAGATTGTTATGAGTTCGACGCTACCTGCGGTTCATCGCCTAATCCCATGATCCATAAGCATTCGCTGGCGCTTTGCGGCGGATCAGGCGACCATGCCTGGTGTTTCGATCTTCAACGGAGTGACCGTGCCCCACGCGCATCCCCAGGCCCCGGCCGACCTGACCCCGCCCGCCCAGTTGCCCTGGCTGCGCCGCCTCGCCGCGCGCCTGCTGGGCCGTGGCTTGAGCCGCCTGCAGGCGCAGCACCGTGACTCCTGGTTCCTAGGGCATGCCAGCGGCCAGCGCAGTGGCCATGCCGATGGGCTGCGCGAAGGGTACGAGCGTGGTCGGGTGGAGGGTTACGAGGCTGGGCGCCAGGTATTGATCATCCGCGACACCCGTCCGGAGCATGCCGCGGCGCCAGGCCAGGACGACAAGCTGTTCGATGACTGGCGTCTGCCGCTAAGCGCCGAGCTGAAAAAGCGCTTCAAGGCTGACGTGGCCCAGCGCCTGCCGGCGGACGCCCAACCGAGTGCCGCGCAGTGGAAGCTGATCTTCAGCGACACGCCTTCCACCTGTGTGGTGGCCGGGGCCGGGGCCGGCAAGTCGACTTCGCTGGTGCTGCGTATCCTGCTGCTGCGCCACTACCTGGGCTTCGAGCTCGACGCCCTGACCGTGGTGACCTTCACCCGCGAGTCGCGCAAGGACTTCATCCAGCGCCTGCTGCAGGTGTTCGGCCTGTGGCAGGTAGCCTTGTCGCCGGCCCAGGGGCGCGAGCTGGTGCGTACCTTCCACTCGCGCATCCTGCCGCTGGTGCGCAGCCTGCCGGGCTTTGCCCAGGTGCGCGCCTTCGAGACCCTGGGCAACGAGCTGCCCGCCGGGGCCGAAGCCAATGCCGAGGGCAATCCCTTCGACTTGCGCCTGAACGACGCCCAGCGCCAGCAACTGAACCTGTGCTACCGCGACTTGCTGGCCGACAGCCCACGTTTCGCCGAGCTGGTCGGCAGCTTGCGCCAGGAGGCGCTGCTGCTCAAGCCACTGGACCCGGAGCACCCGGATGTGCAGAAGCGAGCGCAGGTCACCCAGCTGGCGGCGCAGCGCGACGAGGAACTGTGCGATGTGATCGAGGACCTGTGGTTCGCCGCCGGTGCCTGGCCGATCAAGGGCATCGAGCCGTGCCGCGAGACTGTGCAGATCCGCGGCAGCCGTTTCCATGTGCATGGGCGCCTGGAAGGGCTGGATGCCTGGGTGGTGCTGGGCTTCGACCCCAGCGAAAGCGGCCAGTACCAGCGCCCCGGGGCCAAGCTGGCGGTGCGTGCGGAGTGGGCGGTAAAGCGCACTCTATTTCAAGCTTTCTGCGATAAACCATTGATATGGCTAGATAACTATACGGCAGCTAAGCGCCTGGCCGCGTCCCTGGCGGGGGATGCCGTTGCCGGTCCCGGCTTTGAGTACAAGGTCAAGGGCGAGCTGGCCCCGGCGCCGCTGCTCGATGCATTCGTCAGCGCCGCGGGCTTTATCGAGAACCTTGGCCTGGACGTCAACACCGCGGTGGCCGCCATGAGCTTCCCGTCTGGTGACAGCGACGCGGCCTTCTTCGAGGCCCTGGCCCTGTATTGGAAAGCCTTCGAGGCGCACCTGCTGGCCCAGTCGCCGCCGGTGATGACCTATAACCGCATGTTCGCCCTGTTCGGCGAGAACAACCCGGAAAACCTGGCGTTGCTACCCGACCCATTGCTGCGCCCATTGGCGCACCTGATGATCGACGAGTTCCAGGACGTCTCGCCACAGATCGTCAGTTGGCTGCGCGCCTGCCTTGCAGAGATCCGCCGGCGCGGCCCGGCCATGCACAACGGTCGGCTGGCGCAGCATTCCTCGTTGATGTGCGTGGGCGACGACTGGCAGTCGATCTACGGCTGGCGCGGCAGTTCACCGAAGTACTTCATGGAGTTCACCAAGGCCTTCCCATCGCCCGCCAACACCCGGGTGATGCTGGTGGAGAATTACCGCAGCCAGCAGCACATCATCGATGCCGCCGAACACCTGGTCAAAGGCGCTGCGGCCATCAGCGGCAAGAAGGCCCGCGCCAGCGGCCTGGCGGCCGAGCTGCCGTTATCGCCGGTGAAGGTGTTCGAGCGCGACGAGGCGGCGCTGGCCCAGACCCTGATCGAGCATTACCAGCAGGGCGAATCAGTGATGATGTTGTTTCGAAAAACAAGCGATAAGTCATTGATTGAAAAGTATTTAGTTGATGTCGTTAAAGCTGATTCTAGCTTGCCGGCCAGCCAGCGCCGCTTGCGCCAGCTGACCTATCACAGCGCCAAGGGCCTGCAGGCCGACGCCGTGTTCATGCTCGGCGACTGCCAGTACCTGACCAGCTCACCTTACAAGAACCAGGTGTATCGACTGGCCGGCCTGGGCAAGCCCGGCGATGCCCAGGCCTTCGACACGGCGCAGAAGGAAGAGGTGCAGCGCCTGGCCTATGTGGCGGTGACTCGGGCGGTGAAGCATTGCTACTGGCATGTCGAGAAACCCAGCGCCGAGGCCGCGGCGCAACCGCGCGCCTCGAGCCAGGTGCAGGGGCGCCAGGCGTTCTTCGAGGACCTGCGCGGGCAGTAGAGGGCTGCTATGGTCTAGGCAACGTCTGCTCGAGGAGCGCCAGCATGCCTGCTTTCGAGATTCTGCATATCGACCATATCGTGTTGCGGGTTGCCGACCTGGAGCGCAGCTTGAGGTTCTATCACGACTTGCTGGGCTGCCCCATACGTAGGCGGCGGGAAACGCTGGGAATGATCCACCTGGCGGCGGGTGCCAGCCTGATCGACCTGGTGGCGGTCGATGGACCGCTGGGCCAGCAAGGCGGGCCGGGGCCCGGGACCGTGGGACATAACCTCGATCATTTCTGCCTGCGCATCGAGCCGTTTGATGAGGCAGCGTTGCGCCGGATGTTGCAGGACGCCGGGGTCGAGGTGCAGGCGGCGCAGCCGCGTTATGGCGCCGACGGCGAGGGATTGTCGCTGTACTGCATTGATCCTGACGGCAATCGGCTCGAGCTGAAGGGGGCTGCCGAGGCGTGAAGAGGAATTGAGTCGTGGCAGGACCGTGCCGCTCCCCCGATGGTTGCGCGCCGCACCCTGCCCATGGCCACCTTCAACCGTTAACATGCCTGCCTCGACCGGAACCCGCCGCAGGAGCCCGCATGACCGCTGTCACCGTGCAAGACCACTGGCTCGAAACCCCGCAAGGGCGTCTCTACGCGCAGACCTGGATCCCCGCCGCGGCTCACGCTGTCCCCATCATCCTGATGCATGACTCGCTAGGTTGCGTGGCGCTGTGGCGTGACTTCCCCGAGCAACTGGCCCAGGCCAGCGGGCACCCGGTCATCGCCTATGACCGCCTTGGATTCGGCCGCTCGGATGCCCATCCCGGCGAACTGCGCCCCGGCTTCGTCGAAGCCGAGGCCAGCGAGGGTTTCGCCGCGCTGCTGGCGCAGAGGGCGATCGGTCCGTTCATCGTGTTCGGTCACAGTGTCGGTGGCGGCATGGCCATGGCCTGCGCCGCCACCCATGCCGAACGCTGCCGGGGGGTGATTACCGAGTCGGCCCAGGCGTTCGTCGAGGCGCGCACCCTGGCCGGGATTCGCGCCGCCGAGCAGCAGTTCGCCGCGCCGGGGCAGTTGCAGCGTTTGCAGCGTTACCACGGCGACAAGGCCGAGTGGGTGCTGCGGGCCTGGATCGACACCTGGCTCTCAGCGGATTTTGCCAATTGGAACCTCGACCAGGTTCTGGCGCAGCTGCGTTGCCCTTTGTTGAGCCTGCACGGTGATCAGGATGAGTTCGGTAGCCTGGCGCATCCCCAGCGCCTAGCCAAGCTGGCGGCGGGGGCGGTACAGGTGCAGGTCTTGGAGGGCGGCGGGCATGTGCCGCATCGCCAGCAACCGGGCTGGGTGCTGGAGGCCGCGGTGGGCTTTTTTCAGCGCTCGATCTGATAGGCGCCGCCCCCGTGGCGGCGTACACCTCCCAGCCCTGATTGGCCCGCAAATTCTTTGTCCCCCCTTCCCATGTCAGCCGCCTGTCGCCCAATCCATTAGCGTTCCGAGCATTTCCGATTGGCAAAAGCAGGATGCTTACCGATGCTCTTCAGCGAACTCATGGCAGCGCTCTCCACCCGTGCGATCCGACTCCAGCGCGAGGAGGCCGACCTGCTGGTCGACGGCGCCGATGATGCCCTCGACGATGCCCTGTGGGATGCCCTGGCCGCCCACAAGCCGGCCCTGTTGGAGATGCTCGCGAACCACGGCGACGCCTGGCTGAGCCCGGCGCTGCGCGCTACCCCCGAGATGCTGCCGCTGGCCGAACTCGACCAGGCCGCCATCGACCGGATCGTGGCCAGCGTGCCGGGCGGGGTGACCAACCTGCAGGACATCTACCCGCTGGCGCCGCTGCAGGAGGGCATGCTCTACCACCACCTGAGCGCCCGCGCCGGCGACCCCTACGTGCTCCAGGCGCAGCTGCGCTTCGCCAGCGCGGCGCACCTGGAGGCCTTCGCCGAGGCCCTGGACTGGGTGATTCAGCGCCACGACATCCTGCGCACGGCGATGGCCTGGGAACTGCTCGATGCCCCGCGCCAGGTGGTCTGGCGCCAGGCCCCGCTGGCCCGTGAAAGCCTCCAGCTGGCGGCGGGCGAAGCGCCGCTGCGCCAGCTGTGCGCACGCTTCGACAGCGCCCACTACCGCATGGACCTGCGCCAGGCGCCGTTGCTGCGCCTGGTCGATGCCCGAGGCGAAAACGGCGAGGTGGTGGCCCTGTTGCTGTTCCACCATACGGTCATGGACCACACCGGCCTGGACATCGTCCGCCGCGAGATCCACGCGCGCCTGGCCGGCGAGGGTGAGCGCCTGCCTGCCGCGGTACCGTTCCGCGACCTGCTGGCCAGGACCGCGCTGGCCCGCGACGAGCAGGCCCATGAGGCGTTCTTCCGCGCCATGCTGGCGGATATCGACGAGCCGACCCTGGCCTTCGGTGTGGCGCAACTGGCCGGCCAAGCCGTGCAGGAGGCCCGGCTGACCTTGCCCACGGCCCTCAGCCTGCGCCTGCGCGCCCAGGCCAGGCAGTTGGGGGCGAGCCCGGCGAGCGTCATGCACCTGGGCTTGGCGCGGTTGCTCGGGGCGCTGTCCGGGCGCGACACGGTGGTGTTCGGCAGCGTGCTGCTCGGGCGCATGGCTGCGGGCCTTGGTGGCGAACAGGCACTGGGCATGTTCATCAACACCTTGCCATTGCGCGTCGATTTGGCCGGGCAGGGTGTGCGCGATGCCCTGCTGGCCACCCATCGTCAGCTCACCGCGCTGCTCGACCACGAACAGGCACCGTTGGCCCTGGCCCAGCGTTGCAGCGCCGTGGCGGCACCGGCACCGCTGTTCAACAGCATGCTCAACTACCGTCACAGCGGCGCCGCCGACGCCGCCGAGGTAATCACCGTGGCGCCGGGTATCGATGTGGTCGGTGCCGAGGAGCGTACCAACTACCCGCTGGCGGTGGCGGTCGATGACCTGGGCGAAGACCTGCTCCTGACCGTCCAGGCCCTGGCCGCCTGGGGCGCCGAGCGCCTGTGCGGGCAGTTGCTGCAGGTGTTCGGCGAGCTGGCCGATGCCCTGGAGCGTGAGCCCGGGCGCCCGCTGTTGCAGCTGTCGGTGCTGCCCGCGCAGGAGCGCCAGCAGTTGCTGGTCGACTACAACGCCAGCGTCGCGGCGCCGGCGCCCGATCTGCCGCTGCATGGCTTGTTCGAACAGCAGGCCGCCGCGCGCCCCACGGCCATCGCGGTGCAGGGCGAGGACGGTGAACTGAGCTATCGCGCGCTCAACGAACAGGCCAACCGCCTGGCCCATCACCTGATCGCCCTGGGCGTCGGCCCCGACCTGCGCGTCGGGATCTGCGTCGAGCGGGGATCGGCTCTGCTGGTGGGCCTGTTGGCGATCCTCAAGGCCGGTGGCGCCTATGTGCCGCTCGACCCCAGCTATCCGCCCGAGCGGATCCACCACATGCTCGTCGACAGCGCGCCGTTGGCGGTGCTGGTGCAGGGCGCCACGCGTGACCGGGTGGGACAGGGGGCTGCGCCGACGGTCGATCTCGACCAACCGACCTGGGCCTCGCTGCCATCGAGCAACCCCGTGGTGCCTGGGTTGACTGCGCAGCACCTGGCGTACGTGATCTACACCTCCGGATCCACCGGCCAGCCCAAGGGCGTGATGGTGGAGCACCGCAACGTGGTCAACCTGGTGCACTGGAGCGACCAGTTGATCGCCGCCAACCCCCAGGGCGCGCTGCTGCACAAGACCCCGGTGAGCTTCGACGCCTCGGTGTGGGAGCTGTTCTGGCCACTGTGCACCGGCTTGCGCCTGGTGCTGGCGCGGCCGGACGGCCAGCGCGAGCCGGGCTACCTGATCGAGCTGATCCGCCAGCGCCAGGTCAGCGTGGTGCAGTTCGTGCCGGCGCTGTTGCAGCAGTTTCTCGATGAACCCGACAGTGCTTGCTGCGAGAGCCTCAGCGATATCGTCTGCGGCGGCGGCGAGCTGACCGAGGCGCTGGCGCGGCTGGTACGCGAGCGCCTGCCACAGGTGCGCCTGCACAACGTCTACGGCCCCACCGAGACCACGGTCGACTGCACGTCCTGGACCCTGGAGCCACAGGCGCCGCTGCCCAGCGCTGCCTTGCCGATTGGCCGGCCGATCGCCCACACCCGCTTGTATGTGCTCGACAGCGCCGACCAGCCGCTGCCGTGGGGGGTGGCCGGGCACCTGCATATCGGCGGCGCCGGCGTGGCCCGGGGTTACCTGGGGCTGCCCGAGCAGCAGGCCGAGCGTTTCATCGCCAGCCCGTTCGTGGCCGGCGAACGTCTGTACCGCAGCGGCGACCTGGTGCGCCAGCGCGCCGACGGCGTGCTGGAGTTCCTGGGGCGCAACGACCATCAGATCAAGCTGCGCGGCCTGCGCATCGAACCGGGCGAGATCGAGGCGGCCCTGGACCGTGTCCCCGGTGTGCGCGAGGCGCTGGTGCGGGTGCATGAGCATGCCCACAGCGGGCCGCAACTGGTGGCTTATTACAGTGGCGCGGCGCACACCGCCGAGCAACTGCGCGAGGCCTTGCTCGGCCAGTTACCGGAGTACATGGTGCCGGCGCTGTTCATCCACCTGGCGGCGATGCCGCTGACCGCCAACGGCAAGGTCGACCGCAAGGCCCTGCCGGCGCCCGAGGCGCCGCTGCGCCAGTACCAGGCCCCGCAGGGGGAGGTCGAGCAATGCCTGGCGACGATCTGGGCCGAGCTGCTGGGGGTCGAGCGGGTGGGCCGGGACGATAACTTCTTCGAACTCGGCGGCCATTCGTTGCTGGCGGTGCGCCTGGTGGAACGGATGCGCCGACAGGACCTGCACGCCGATGTGCGCGTGCTGTTCGGCCAACCGACCCTGGCCGCGCTGGCCGCCAGCGTCGCCGGCCAGGCACGCATCGAGGTGCCGGCCAATCGTATCGACGCCGGTTGCATGCGGATCACCCCGCAACTGTTGCCCCTGGCCAGCATCGACCAGGCCGGCATCGACCAGGTTGTGGCGCAGATTCCTGGCGGCGTGGCCAATATCCAGGATATCTATGCCCTGGCGCCGTTGCAGCAGGGCATCCTCTACCATCACCTGGCCAGCACGGGCGCCGACCCCTATGTGGTGCAGGCTCGCTTCGCCTTCGCCGGGCAAGGGCAACTGGACGCCTTCGTCGCGGCACTGAACCAGGTGATCGCGCGCCACGACATCCTGCGTACCAGCCTGCACTGGCAGGGTCTGGAGGCGCCGGTACAGGTGGTCTGGCGCCAGGCCCCGCTGAGCCTGAGCCCGGCATTGGCGGTGCCGCGCCTGGACCTGGGCCGCGCGCCGTTGCTGCGCTTGAGCCGCGAGGTGGTGGACGGCCGTTTGCAGGCAACCTTGCTGCTGCATCATGTCCTGCTCGATCACACGGCGGTGGAGCAACTGGTGGCCGAAGTCGGGGCCTTGCTCCAGGGCCAGGCCGAGCTGGCGCCGAGCATCCCCTATCGCAACTACGTGGCCCAGGCGCGCCTTGGCGCCGATAGCCAGGCCGACGAGGCGATGTTCCGCGAACTGCTGGGTGATATCGACGAGCCGACCGAGGTGTACGGCCTGCGCGAGGCCAGTGTCGACCAGCGGCCGGTACGCGATACCCGCCTGGCGCTGGCGCCGGCCCTGGCCCTGCGGCTGCGCGAGCAGGCACGGGCATTGGGCTTGAGCGTCGCCAGCCTGTTTCACCAGGCGTGGGGCCAGGTGCTGGCGCAGTTGTCCGGGCGTGAGGAGGTGGTGTTCGGCACCGTGCTGTTGGGCCGCCTGCAAGGCGGCGAAGGCGCTGACCGGGCGCTGGGCATGTTCATCAACACCCTGCCGCTGCGGGTGAGCGTCGGCAGTGCCAGCGCGGTGCAAGGCGTGCGCCTGACCCATCAGCGCCTGGCACGCTTGCTTGAGCGCGAGCAGGCCTCGCTGGCCCTGGCGCAGCGCTGCAGTGGGGTGCCCGCGGCGCGGGCGTTGTTCACCAGCTTGCTGAATTTCCGCCAAAGTGCCGGCCAGTCGCCGCAGGGACCGAGTTGGCAGGGTATCGAACTGCTGAGCGCGCAGGAGCACAGCAGCTACCCGCTGGTAGTCAGCGTCGACGACTATGGCAGCGATTTCAGGTTGACCGTGCAGAGCGTGGCGCCGGTCGATGGCGAGCAGGTCTGCCAACTGTTGCAGATGGCCCTGGTACGCCTGGTGACGGCGCTGGAGCAGACGCCCGAGCGCGCGTTGCACAGCCTGCATGGCCTGCCCGCAGCCGAGCACGACAGGGTCCTGCGCGGTTTCAACGACACTGCTCGCGATTATCCACGCGAGCAACCCTTGCAGCGGCTGTTCGAGGCCCACGCCGTGCGCACGCCAGCGGCGCTGGCGGTGCTGCAGGGCGAACGGCGCTGGAGCTACGCCGAGCTCGAGACCCAGGCCAATCGCCTGGCGCAGCACCTGGTCGAACTGGGTGTGCAGGCGGGTGAGCGGGTGGCGTTGCTGCTGCCGCGCTCGTTCGACCTGCTGGCGGCGCAGTTGGCGGTGAGCAAGTGCGCCGCGGTGTTCGTGCCGCTGGACGGCAACGCGCCGCTGGAGCGCCAGGCGTTCATGGTCAGTGACAGCCAGGCGCGGGTGCTGCTGACCCATAGCGACCAACCATTGCTCAACGCGGCGCGGCGGGTCGAACTCGATCAGCTCGTGCTCGATGGCTATCCGGACCAGGCGCCGCCGCGCATGGCAGACGCCAGCCGCGCGGCCTACATCATGTACACCTCGGGCTCCACCGGCATGCCGAAAGGGGTGCAGGTGCCGCACCGGGCTATCGTGCGCCTGGTGATCAACAACGGTTTCGCCGATTTCAACAGCCAGGACCGGGTGGCCTTCGCCTCCAACCCGGCGTTCGACGCCAGCACCCTGGAAGTCTGGGCGCCGTTGCTCAATGGCGGCGCGGTGGTGGTGATCGACCAGGACCAGGTACTGTCGCGCCAGGCCTTGCGCGAAGCGCTGCTGAGCCAGGGCGTGACGGTGCTGTGGCTGACGGCCGGGCTGTTCCACCAGTTCGCCGATGACCTGCTGCCGGCCTTGCGCCAACTGCGCTACCTGATGGTGGGGGGCGACGTGCTCGACCCAGCGGTGATCGCCCGCGTGCTGCGCGACGGCGCCCCGCAACACTTGCTCAATGGCTATGGCCCGACCGAGGCGACGACCTTCAGCACCACCCATGCGATCACCCAGGTGGGCGAGGGCAGCATTCCGATTGGCAAGCCGATCGGCAATGCCCGTTGCTATGTGCTGGACGCCCGTCAGCAGTTGCTGCCGGTGGGCGCCGTTGGCGAGCTGTATATCGCCGGCGACGGCGTGGCCCTGGGCTACCTGGGCCAGCCTGAGCTGACCGCCGAGCGCTTCCTGGTGGATCCGTTCAACGGCGGCACCATGTACCGCAGTGGCGACCTGGTCTGCTGGCAGGCCGACGGCACCTTGCGCTACCTGGGCCGGGCCGACCAGCAGATCAAGCTGCGCGGTTTCCGTATCGAACTGGGCGAAATCGAGGCACGGCTGGGCGAATGCCCGGGTGTACGCGATACCGCCGTGGTGGTGCGCGAGGACGAGCCGGGCGACAAGCGCCTGGTGGCCTACTTCACCGGCAACGCGCCAGCGATTGCCGAACTGCACGAACGCCTGCAAGGCCAGCTGCCGGACTACATGCTGCCAGCGGCCTACGTGCAGCTGGACGAACTGCCCCTGACGGCCAACGGCAAGCTTGACCGCCGGGCGCTGCCGGCCCCGGGCCGCGAGGCCGTGGTCAGCCGTGCCTTCGAGGCGCCGCAGGGCGAGATCGAGTCGGCCTTGGCGGCGATCTGGGCCGAGGTACTCAAGGTCGAGCAGGTGGGGCGTCACGATCACTTCTTCGAACTGGGTGGCCACTCGCTGCTGGCGGTGAGCCTGATCGAGCGCATGCGCAAGGCCGGGCTTAACGCCGATGTGCGCGTGCTGTTCGCCCAGCCGACCCTGGCGGCCCTGGCGGCGGCGGTCGGCAGTGGTCGCGAGGTCGAGGTGCCGGTCAATCGCGTGCCGGTCGATGCCACGCAGATCACCCCGGCCATGCTCAGCCTGATCGAGCTGGACCCAGCCAGCATCGAGCGTATCGTCGCCACGGTGCCGGGTGGCGCGGCCAACGTGCAGGAGATCTACCCGCTGGCGCCGTTGCAACAAGGCATCCTCTATCACCATCTCAGTGCCGAGCAGGGCGACCCCTACCTGCTGCAATCGCGGCTGGCGTTCGACAGCCCGGCGCGCTTGCAGGCCTGGGCCGCGGCGCTGCAGCAGGTGATCGACCGCCACGATATCCTGCGCACCTCGGTGGTCTGGGAAGGTCTGGCCGAACCGGTGCAGGTGGTCTGGCGCCAGGCACGGCTGGAGGTGCGCGAAGTCACCGGGCTCGGCGAAACGGCGGTGCTCGAGGCGCTACAGGCGCGCTTCGATGCCCGCCAGCAACGCCTGGACCTGACCCAGGCACCGCTGCTGCGGCTGTTGTTCGCCGAGGACCGGCGCCACGGCGAATGGGTGGCGTTGCTGCAGTTCCACCACCTGACCCTCGACCACGCCGCCATGGCGGTGATTGGCGAGGAGCTGCAGGTGCTGCTGGAGGGCCGTGGCGACACGTTGCCGGCGGCGGTGCCGTACCGCAACTATGTTGCCCAGGTGTGCCTGGGCGAGGACCAGGCCGGCCACGAGGCGTTCTTCCGCGCGCAACTGGGCGATGTCCAGGTGCCGACCTTGCCGTACGGCCTGGCCGATGTGCAGGGTGATGGCGCTGCGCTCGAACAGGCCCAGCTGCAGTTGGCCCCGGCCCAGGCCCAGGCCGTGCGCGAACTGGCCCGCCAGCAGGGCGTCAGCGCCGCGAGCCTGATGCACCTGGCCTGGGCGCGGGTGGTGGGGATGCTGGCCGGTCGCCAGGACGTGGTGTTCGGCACCGTCTTGATGGGTCGCCTGCAAGGCGGCGAGGGCGCCGACCGGGCCCTGGGGATGTTCATCAACACCCTGCCGTTGCGGGTGGATGTGGCGCAACCGGTGGCCCAGGCCCTGCACACCACCCATCAGCGGCTGTCGGCGCTGCTCGGCCACGAGCATGCGCCACTGGCCCTGGCCCAGCGCTGCAGTGGTGTGGGGGTTGCAGCACCGCTGTTCAGCGCCTTGCTCAACTACCGCCACAGCGCCGACCCTGTCGCACGCGATGGCGAGGGTATCTGGCAGGGCGTGCGCCTGCTGGGCGGCGAGGAGCGCAGCAACTACCCGCTGACCCTGAGCGTCGATGACCTGGGCGAGGGCTTCAGCCTGAGCGTGCTGGCCGCCGCCGGGATTTCGGCGGCGCAGGTAGGGGGCTGGATGGTCAATGCCCTGGGCCAGTTGCTGCAGGCGTTGCAGCAGGCGCCGGAGCAAACCTTGCAACAGTCCTCGGTGCTCGATGAGGCGGCGTTGCAGCAGGTGCTGGTGGACTTCAATGCCACCACCCAGGCCTATGCGCAAGGGCAGGTGATCCAGGCGTTGGTCGAAGCCCAGGCGCCACACGCCCTGGCGCTGGTGCAGGGCGAGCAGCGCCTGAGCTATGGCGAGTTGAACCAGCGCGCCAACCGCCTGGCCCATCACCTGATCGCTCGTGGCGTGCTGCTCGGTGATCGAGTGGCCCTGTGCCTTGCGCGCGGCCCGCAGCGCTTGATCGCCATGCTGGCGGTGCTCAAGGCCGGCGCGGCCTATGTGCCGGTCGACCCGGCCTATCCGGCAGAGCGTATCGCCTACCTGCTCAGCGACAGCGCACCGACCTTGGTGCTGGTCGAGGCCGCTACTGCCGGGTTGGTGGGGGAGGTAGCCAGCGTGGCAATCGACAGTGATGCCTGGTTGGATCAGCCGGACAGCAACCCGGTTGTCGAGGGGTTGGATGAGCAACAACTCGCCTACGTGATCTACACCTCCGGCTCCACCGGCCAGCCCAAGGGGGTGATGGTCGAGCACCGCACCCTGGCCAACCTGGTGCACTGGCACTGCCAGGCCTTCGAGCTGGGGGCCGGCAGCCAGACCTCCAGCGTCGCGGGCTTCGGCTTCGATGCCATGGCCTGGGAAGCCTGGCCGGCCCTGTGCGCCGGCGCAACCTTGCACCTGCCGCCCGCGCACATTGGCGGCGAACACGTCGACGAATTGCTGGACTGGTGGCTGGTGCAACCGCTGGAGGTCAGCTTCCTGCCGACGCCGGTGGCCGAGCAGGCGTTGCGCCGCGAGCGTCAGCACCCGACCTTGCGTACCTTGCTGGTCGGCGGTGACCGCCTGCGCCACTTCGAACGTGATCCAGGCTTCCAACTGGTCAACAACTACGGCCCGACCGAGACCACCGTGGTGGCGACCTCCGGGGTGCTTCAGCCGGGCGGGGCGCTGCATATCGGCAAACCGACCGCCAACACCCGGGTCTATGTGCTGGATGAGCAGCGTCAGCCCGTGCCCGTCGGTGTAACCGGCGAGCTGTATATCGGCGGTGCCCAGGTGGCGCGTGGTTACCTCAACCGCCCGGCGCTGACCGCCGAGCGTTTCCTGGCCGACCCGTTCAACGGCGGGCGGATGTACCGCAGCGGCGACCTGGTGCGCTGGAACGCCGATGGCACCCTGGACTACCAGGGCCGCAACGATGACCAGGTGAAGATCCGTGGCGTGCGGGTCGAACTGGGCGAGATCGAGGCCGCGCTCAAAGCCCAGGCGGGCATCGCCGATGCCGTGGTGCTGGTGCGCGACGAGCGCCTGCTGGCCTGGTTCACCGCAGCCGACGGGGCGGTGGACACCGACGCGCTGCGCCAAGGCCTGCAAGCCACCCTGCCAACCCACCTGGTGCCGCAAGCCTTGGTCCGGTTGGACGCACTGCCATTGACCGTCCACGGCAAGCTCGACCGCAAGGCGTTGCCGGAGCCTGCCGTGCTCACCGGCCAGACGTACGTCATGCCCGAAGGCCCGGTGGAAACCGCCATCGCCGCGCTTTGGGCCGAGGTGCTGGGCCTGGAGCAGGTCGGTCGCCATGACAATTTCTTCGAACTGGGCGGCCATTCGCTGCTGGCGGTCAGCCTGACCGCGCGCCTGCGCCAAGCCGGTTTGGAGGCCGATGTGCGCACGCTGTTCGGCCAGCCGACCGTGGCTGCGTTGGCCGCCACCCTCGGCCAGGGCCGCCGGGTCGAGGTGCCGGCCAACCGGATCCCGGCGGGCTGCACGCAGATCACCCCGGAGTTGCTGCCTTTGCTCACCCTGGAGCAGGCCGCCATCGAGCGCATCGTCGCCACGGTGCCGGGCGGCGCGGCCAACGTGCAGGACATCTACCCGCTGGCGCCGTTGCAGGAGGGCATTCTCTACCACCACCTCAGCTCGCCCGAGCACGACCCCTATGTGCTGCAATCGCGCATGGCCTTCGCCAGCCATGAGTGCTTGCAGGCGTTCGCCGCCGCGCTGCAAACCGCCATTGACCGCCATGACGTGCTGCGCACCGCGGTGCTCTGGGAGGGCCTGGCGCAGCCGCTGCAGGTAGTCTGGCGCCAGGCAGCGCTGCAGGTGGCGCCGCTCGCCGGACAAAACCTGCAACGCATGGAGCTGAGCCAGGCACCGCTGATTCGCTTGCTGCACCAGGAGGTGGGCGGGCGTATCGAAGCCTTGTTGCAGTTCCACCATATCGTCCTCGACCACACCGCCCTGGAGATCGTCGGCGCCGAATTGCTCGGTTATCTGCGCGGCGCTGCTGCACCGGCGCAACCGCCGGTGCCGTACCGCAACTACGTGGCCCAGGCGCGCCTGGGCGTCAGCCAGGCCGAGCACGAGGCGTTCTTCCGCGCGCAACTGGGTGATATCGACGAACCGACCCTGCCGTTCGGCCTGAGCGACGTGCAAGGCGACGGCCAGGCCATCGAAGAGGCCCAACTGTGGCTGGACGACGCCTTGGCCTTGCGCCTGCGCCAGCAGGCCCGGCAGCGCGGCATCAGCGTCGCCAGCCTGTTCCACCTGGCCTACGGGCGCCTGCTGGCGGCCGTCAGCGGCCGTGACAGCGTGGTGTTCGGCACTGTGCTGCTGGGCCGCCTGGAGGGCGGCGAGGGTGCCGAACGGGCCCTGGGCATGTTCATCAACACCTTGCCACTGCGCCTGGACCTGGCCGGCGTCAGCCTGGGCGATGCGCTCCAGGCCACCCAGCAGCGGCTCAGCGCGCTGCTGGCCCACGAGCACGCCTCGTTGGCCCTGGCCCAGCGTTGCAGTGGCGTGCCGGCCCCGGCACCGTTGTTCAGCGCCATGCTCAACTACCGCCACGGCCAGGTGGCCGACGAGGCGCGGCGCCTGGACTGGCAAGGTATCGAGTTCCTCGACGGCCAGGAACGCAGCAACTACCCGCTGAGCCTGAGCGTCGATGACATGGGCGAGCGCCTGCGCCTGGTCGCCATGGCCCCGGCCACGGTGGGTGCGATGCGGGTGTGCGAGCAACTGCAGCAGGTGCTGCAGGCGCTGGCCGACGGGCTGGACAGCCAGCCTGGGCAGGCGCTGCTGGCGCTGCCGGTGCTGCTCGCCAGCGAGCGTGAGTACCTGCTGCAAGGCTGCAATGCCACGGCGCGGCCCCATGAGCTTGGGCAACCGATCCAGCGGCTGTTCGAGCAGCAGGCCGCGCGTACCCCGGATACCATTGCCGTGCAGGCCGCGGGGCAGTCACTGAGCTACTCCCAGTTGAACGCCCAGGCCAACCAGTTGGCCCACCACCTGATCGAACTGGGAGTAGGCCCCGACGCGCGGGTGGCGATCTGCGTCGAGCGTGGCTTGCCGCTGGTGGTCGGTTTACTGGCCATTCTCAAGGCTGGCGGCGCCTATGTGCCGCTCGACCCGGACTACCCGGCCGCACGGGTGCGGCACATGCTCGACGACAGCCAACCCCGCGCCGTGCTCGTGCAGGGCGCCACCCGCGCGTTGCCGGGTGAACCGGCAGTGCCGCTGGTCGACCTCGACCAGCCGGGCTGGAGTGACCAGCCCAAGGACAATCCGC
The DNA here is from genome assembly GCF_057809115.1 of Pseudomonas sp. FG47. Classification (NCBI taxonomy): domain Bacteria; kingdom Pseudomonadati; phylum Pseudomonadota; class Gammaproteobacteria; order Pseudomonadales; family Pseudomonadaceae; genus Pseudomonas; species Pseudomonas sp. FG47. Next base: position 9,936 of record NZ_JBMDJI010000051.1, on the reverse strand, counting down.
AGGTCCCTGGCCTGACCGCCAGCCACCTGGCCTATGTGATCTACACCTCCGGCTCCACCGGCGTGCCCAAGGGCGTGATGGTCGAGCACCGCAACCTGGTCAACCTGGTGCACTGGAGCCAGCGGCAGTTTCCGGCCGGTGGCGCGCTGCTGCACAAGACCCCGGTGAGCTTCGACGCCTCGGTGTGGGAGCTGTTCTGGCCGCTGTGCAGCGGCCTGCGCCTGGTGCTGGCGCGCCCGGATGGCCAGCGCGACCCTCGATACCTGGTCGAGCTGATCGAGCGTCAGCAGGTCGGCGTGGTGCAGTTCGTGCCGGCCTTGCTCCAGCAGTTCCTCGATCTGCCCGATAGTGCCCGCTGCGCCAGCCTCAGCGATATCGTCTGCGGCGGTGGCGAGCTGACCGAAGCGCTAGTGCGCCAGGTGCGCGAACGCCTGCCGCAGGTGCGCCTGCACAACGTCTACGGCCCCACCGAGACCACCGTGGATTGCAGCATCCACACGCTGCACCCCGACGACCCAGTGCCCCAGGGCGCGCTGCCGATTGGCCGGCCGATCGACAACACCCGCCTGTATGTGCTCGATGCCCACGACCAGCCCGTGCCTTGGGGCGTGGCCGGTCAGTTGCACATCGGCGGCGCCGGTGTGGCGCGTGGTTATCTTGGCTTGCCACAGCAGCAGGCCGAGCGTTTCATCGCCAGCCCGTTCAACCCCGATGAGCGCCTGTACCGCAGTGGCGACCGGGTATGCCAGCTGGCCGACGGCACCTTGCAGTTCCTTGGCCGTATCGACCACCAGGTCAAGCTACGCGGCCTGCGTATCGAGCCTGGCGAGATCGAAGCCTGCCTGAACCGGGTGCCCGGTGTCGGCGAGGCGCTGGTGCTGGTGCACGAGCACCCGCACAGCGGCCCGCGGCTGGTCGCCTACCACACAGGTCAAGCGCAGGCCGCCGACAGCCTGCGCGCGGCGCTGCTGCTGCACCTGCCGGAGTACATGGTGCCGGCGCTGTTCGTCCACCTGGCCGCCATGCCGCTGACCCCTAACGGCAAGCCCGACCGCAAAGCCCTGCCAGTACCTGACGTGCAGCCGAGCGAATACCAGGCGCCCGAGGGCGAGACCGAAACCTTGCTGGCGGATATCTGGGCGCAGTTGCTGGGCGTCGAGCGGGTCGGGCGTCACGACAACTTCTTCGCCCTCGGTGGCCACTCGCTGCTGGCAGTCAGCCTCACCGCGCGCCTGCGCCAGGCCGGGTTGCAGGTGGATGTACGCACCTTGTTCAGCCAGCCGAGCGTCGCGGCCCTGGCGGCGACCCTTGGCCAAGGCCACGAGGTGCCGGTGCCGGCCAACCTGATCCCGGCGGGCTGTGGCCGCATCACCCCCGAATTGCTGCCGCTGATCGAGCTGGACCAGGCAGTCATCGAACAGATCGTCGCCTGCGTGCCGGGCGGCGCGGCCAACGTGCAGGATATCTATCCGCTGGCGCCGTTGCAGGAGGGCATCCTCTACCTGCACCTGAGCAGCGCCGCCGCCGACCCCTATGCCTTGCGTGCGCACCTGCGCTTCGACAGCCCCGCGCGCCTGAGCGCATTCGCCCAGGCTCTGGAGCAGGTCATCGCCCGCCACGACATCTTGCGCACCGCGGTGCTCTGGGAAGGCCTGGCGCAGCCGGTGCAAGTGGTCTGGCGCCAGGCACCGCTGCAGGTGCTGCCACTGGAGGAGCGCCAACTGGCGCGCCTGGACCTGGCCCAGGCGCCGCTGATCCGCCTGTTGCATCGCCCCGAGGCGGGTAGTACGCGAGTCGAGGCGGTGTTGCAGTTCCACCATATCGTCCTCGACCACGTCGCCATGCAGGCCGTGCAGGCCGAGATGCGCGGCTACCTGCTGGGGCAGGACCTGCCGTTGCCGCCTTCGGTGCCATATCGCAACTACGTGGTGCAGGCGCGCCAGGGCGTCAGCGAGGCGCAGCACGAGGCGTTCTTCCGCGCGCAACTGGGCGATATCGACGAGCCGAGCCTGCCGTTCGGCCTGCGCGAGGTGCAGGGCGATGGCCTGGCCATCGAGGTGGCCGAGGTCGAGTTCGCCGGCCAGCGCTACCAGCGCCTGCGCGAACAGGCGCGCCAGCTTGGGGTGAGCAGCGCCAGCCTGCTGCACCTGGCCTGGGCACGCCTTCTGGCGGCCGCCTGCGGCAAGGACCGAGTGGTGTTCGGTAGCGTGCTGCTGGGTCGCCTGCAGGGCGGCGAGGGCAGCGAGCGGGCACTGGGGATGTTCATCAATACCTTGCCGTTGCGCGTCGACCTGGCCGGCGTCAGCGTGCGCGAGGGCGTGCAGGCGCTACAGCGCGACCTGTCGGCGCTGCTGGTGCATGAGCACGCCTCGCTGGCCCTGGCTCAGCGTTGCAGCCAGGTGGCCGCGCCGTTGCCGTTGTTCAGCGCCATGCTCAACTACCGCCAAAGCAGTCGGGCGAGCGCGCAGGCTGACGCCTGGCAAGGCATCGAGACCCTGGGCAGCGAAGGGCATAGCAACTACCCGCTGGCCCTGGATGTCGATGACTTCGGCGACAGCCTGCGCCTGGGCGTGAGGGTGACGCCACAGGTCGGCGCGCAGCGCGTCTGCGAGCAGTTGCTGCACGTGCTCGACGGCCTGTTGCAGGCCTTGGCACACCAGCCCGACAGCGCCTTGACCGAGGTGCCGGTGCTGGCGCCGGCCGAGCGCCGCCAGGTGCTGCAAGGCTTCAACGACACGGCGCGGGCTTACCACCTGGAGCAAACGCTGCATGGCTTGATCGAGGCCCAGGTGCGGCGCACGCCGGACGCGCTGGCGGTCACGGCCGAGGAGGGTGTGCTCAGCTATCGCCAACTCGATGAACAGGCCAATCGCCTGGCCCACCACTTGATCGGGCTGGGGGTCGAACCCGACGATCGGGTGGCGATCTGCGTCGAGCGCGGTTTGTCGATGGTGGTCGGCCTGCTGGCCATCCTCAAGGCCGGCGGCGCTTATGTACCGGTCGATCCTGAGTACCCGGCCGAGCGCATTCGCCATATGCTCAGCGACAGCGCGCCGGTGGCGGTGCTGGTGCAGGCGGCCACCGGCACGGTGGCCGAGGGCGCACGCCTGGTCGGTCTCGACCAGCCCACCTGGCTGGCGCAGCCGGCCACGGCGCCGCAGGTGGCCGGGCTGACCCCGCGCCACCTGGCCTATGTGATCTACACCTCCGGTTCCACCGGGCTGCCCAAGGGCGTGATGAACGAGCACGCCGGGGTGGTCAACCGCCTGTTGTGGATGCAGGACGCCTATCCGCTTGGCGCCGCTGACGTGGTCCTGCAGAAGACCCCGTTCAGCTTCGACGTGTCGGTGTGGGAGTTCCTCTGGCCGCTGCAAACCGGCGCCCGGCTGGTGATGGCCCGCCCCGGTGGGCACCGCGACCCCGAATACCTGCGCGAGGTGATCCGCGCCGAGCAGGTCACTACCTTGCACTTCGTGCCATCGATGCTGGATGTGTTCCTCGCCCATGGCCAACTGCAACCTGAACGCCTCAAGCGTGTGCTGTGCAGCGGCGAAGCCCTGCCCGGCAGCCTGGTGCGCAGGTTCCAGGCGCAGTTGCCGAGCGTCGAGCTGCACAACCTCTACGGCCCGACCGAAGCGGCGGTGGATGTCAGCGCCTGGCACTGCGTGACGGCGCCGGACAACACGCCGATCGGCAAGCCGATCGCCAACACCACCCTGTACGTGCTCGATGCCCATGGCCAACCGGTGCCGCGCGGCGTGCCGGGTGAGCTGTACATCGGTGGCGTGCAGGTGGCCCGTGGCTACCTCAACCGCGCCGAACTGACCGCCGAGCGCTTCATCGACGACCCATTCGCCAGCCGTGCCGGCGCGCGCCTGTACCGCACCGGCGACCTGGCCCGGCACCTGGCCGATGGTAACCTCGAATACCTCGGGCGCAACGACGACCAGGTCAAGATCCGTGGCCTGCGCATCGAACTGGGCGAGATCCAGGCCTGCCTGACCCGTGTCGAGGGCATCAAGGAAGCCGTGGTGCTGGCCCGCGACCAGCGCCTGGTGGCCTACTACACCGGTGCCGCGCAAACTGTCGACACGCTGCGCGCCGCGCTGCTGGGCCAGTTGCCGGAGTTCATGGTACCTGCTTCGTTCACCCACCTGGACGCGCTGCCGCTGAGCCCCAACGGCAAGCTCGAGCGCAAGGCCCTGCCAGCGCCCGACGTGCCGCAACAGGCCTACGAGGCGCCGCAGGGCGAGGTCGAGACGCTGTTGGCGCAGTTGTGGAGCGAACTGCTGGGCGTGGCCCAGGTTGGCCGGCATGACAACTTCTTCGAGCTGGGCGGCCACTCGCTGCTGGCCGTGACCCTGACCGCGCGGCTGCGCAAGGCCGGCCTGCGCGCCGACGTGCGCGTGCTGTTCGGCCAGCCGACCCTGGCGGCGCTGGCCGCGGCGGTGGGCGGTGAGGCGACGACGCAGGTGCCGGCCAACCGCATCCCGGTGGGCTGCACGCGCATCACCCGCGACATGCTGCCGTTGGCGAGCCTGGAGCAGGCGGCGCTCGACAGCCTGGTGCAACGCATCCCCGGCGGCGCGGCCAATGTGCAGGACCTCTACGCCCTGGCGCCGCTGCAACAGGGCATCCTCTATCACCACCTGGCTAGCGCCGAGGTCGACCCCTATGTGCTGCAGATGGGCTTTGCCTTCGCCGGCCAGGCCGAGCTGGACGCCTTTGTCGCAGCGCTCAACCAGGTGATCGCGCGCCACGACATCCTGCGTACCAGCGTGCACTGGCAAGGGCTGGACGAGGCCGTGCAGGTGGTCTGGCGCAAGGCGTGCCTGGCCATCGAGCCGGCGCAGGAGGACGTGCGCCTGGACATGGGCCGCGCGCCGCTCATGCACCTGAGCAGCCGGGTGGAGCATGGCCGCTTGCAGGCGACCTTGCTGCTGCACCATATCCTGCTTGACCACGCCGCCCTGGAACTGCTGGTGGCCGAAGTCGCCGAGGTGCTGCTGGGCCGTGAGCCCCAGGGCGACAGCGTGCCGTACCGCAACTACGTGGCGCAGGCCCGCCTGCGCGACGATAGCCAGGCCCAGCAAGCGCTGTTCCGCGAGCTGCTCGGTGATATCGACGAGCCGACCCTGGTGTTCGGCTTGCGTGAGGCCCTGGGCGATGGCCGCCAGGTGCTGGATTACCGCCAGCGCCTGGACGACGACCTGGCCGCGCGCCTGCGAGAGCAGGCCCGGGCCTTGGGCGTCAGCGTCGCCAGCCTGGTCCACCAGGCCTGGGGCCAGGTGCTGGCGCAACTTTCCGGGCGTGCGGAGGTGGTGTTCGGCACCGTGCTGCTGGGTCGCCTGCAAGGCGGCGAAGGCGCCGAACGGGCCTTGGGCATGTTCATCAATACCTTGCCGCTGCGGGTCAGCGTCGGCTCGGCGAGTGTCGCCGATGGCGTGCGCCTGACCCACCAGCGCCTGGCGCGGCTGCTCGCCCATGAGCAGGCCTCGCTGGCCCTGGCCCAGCGCTGCAGCGGCGTGCCGGCGGCGCAGGCGCTGTTCACCAGCCTGCTGAACTACCGCCATAGCGCGGCGGGCAACGCCGAGCAGGCGCGGGCCTGGGACGGCATCGAGCTGCTGGCCGCCCACGAACGCAGCAACTACCCGCTGGTGGTCAGCGTCGACGACCTGGGCAATGGCTTCTTGCTGACTGTACAGGCGGTGCCCGAGGTGGATGGGGCGCAGGTTGGCCAGCTGTTGCAGGGCGCCCTGTCGGGCCTGGCCGAGGCGCTGGAAGCGGCACCGGCGACGCCATTGCAGGCTGTCGTCGCGCTGCCTGCGGCAGAGCGCGAGCGGGTGCTGCGGCAATTCAACGACAGCCGACGCGAATACCCGCACCAGGTGGCGCTGCACGGGCTGTTCGAAGCCCACGCCAAGGCCAGCCCCGAAGCGCTGGCGGTGGTCCATGGCACGCGGCGCTGGAGCTACCAGGCGCTGAACCAGCAGGCCAACCGCCTGGCAGGCCACTTGCTGGAAATGGGCGTGCAGGCCGGCGACCGGGTGGCATTGCTGCTGCCACGTTCGTTCGACCTGCTGGCGGCGCAATTGGCCGTGAGCAAGTGTGGCGCGGTGTTCGTGCCACTGGACGGCAACGCCCCGCTGGAGCGCCAGGCGTTCATGGTTGCCGACAGCCAGGCGCGATTGCTGTTGACCCACAGCGATCAACCGCAGGTGGAAGGTACACGCCGCATCGAATTGGACCGACTCGAGCTGGAGCGCTATGCCGGCGAGGACCTGGAACTGGCGGTGAACGCCGGCAGCACGGCCTACATCATGTACACCTCGGGCTCCACCGGCACGCCGAAAGGGGTGCAGGTGCCGCACCGGGCTATCGTGCGCCTGGTGATCAACAACGGTTTCGCCGATTTCAACAGCCAGGACCGGGTGGCCTTCGCCTCCAACCCGGCGTTCGACGCCAGCACCCTGGAAGTCTGGGCGCCGTTGCTCAATGGCGGCGCGGTGGTGGTGATCGACCAGGACCAGGTACTGTCGCGCCAGGCCTTGCGCGAAGCGCTGCTGAGCCAGGGCGTGACGGTGCTGTGGCTGACGGCGGGCTTGTTCCACCAGTTCGCCGATGACCTGCTGCCGGCCTTGCGCCAACTGCGCTACCTGATGGTGGGGGGCGACGTGCTCGACCCAGCGGTGATCGCCCGCGTGCTGCGCGACGGCGCCCCGCAACACTTGCTCAATGGCTATGGCCCGACCGAGGCCACCACCTTCAGCACCACCCATGAGATCACCCAGGTGGGCGAGGGCAGCATTCCGATTGGCAAGCCGATCGGCAATGCCCGTTGCTATGTGCTGGACGCCCGTCAGCAGTTGCTGCCGGTGGGCGCCGTTGGCGAGCTGTATATCGCCGGCGACGGCGTGGCCCTGGGTTACCTGGGCCAGCCTGAGCTGACCGCCGAGCGCTTCCTGGCGGATCCGTTCAACGGCGGCAGCATGTACCGCAGTGGCGACCTGGTCTGCTGGCAGGCAGACGGCACCTTGCGTTACCTGGGCCGGGCCGACCAGCAGATCAAGCTGCGCGGTTTCCGTATCGAACTGGGCGAAATCGAGGCACGGCTGGGCGAATGCCCAGGCGTTCGCGACACGGCCGTGGTGGTGCGTGAGGACGAGCCGGGCGACAAGCGCCTGGTGGCCTACTTCACCGGCAACGCGCCAGCGATTGCCGAACTGCACGAACGCCTGCAAGGCCAGCTGCCGGACTACATGCTGCCAGCGGCCTACGTGCAGCTGGACGAACTGCCCCTGACGGCCAACGGCAAGCTTGACCGCCGGGCGCTGCCGGCCCCGGGGCGCGAGGCCGTGGTCAGCCGTGCCTTCGAGGCGCCCCAGGGCGAGATCGAGTCGGCCTTGGCGGCGATCTGGGCCGAGGTGCTCAAGGTCGAGCAGGTGGGGCGCCACGATCACTTCTTCGAACTGGGCGGCCACTCGCTGCTGGCGGTGAGCCTGATCGAGCGCATGCGCAAGGCCGGGCTTAACGCCGATGTGCGCGTGCTGTTCGCCCAGCCGACCCTGGCGGCCCTGGCGGCGGCGGTCGGCAGTGGTCGCGAGGTCGAGGTGCCGGCCAATCGTGTGCCGGTCGATGCCACGCAGATCACCCCGGCCATGCTCAGCCTGATCGAGCTGGACCCAGCCAGCATCGAGCGTATCGTCGCCACGGTGCCGGGTGGCGCGGCCAACGTGCAGGAGATCTACCCGCTGGCGCCGTTGCAGGAGGGCATCCTCTACCACCACCTGAGCGCCGAGCAGGGCGACCCGTACCTGCTGCAGACCCGCCTGGCCTTCGACAGCCTGGACCGTCTGCAAGCCTGCGCCGGGGCCTTGCAACAGGTGATCGACCGCCACGATATCCTGCGCACCTCGGTGGTCTGGGAAGGTCTGGCCGAGCCGGTGCAGGTGGTCTGGCGCCAGGCACGCCTGGCGGTGACTGAGGTCACCGGGCTGGGCGAGGACGCGGTGATCGAGCGCCTGCACGGGCATTTCGATGCCCGCCAGCAACGCCTGGACCTGACCCAGGCGCCGTTGCTGCGCCTGACCTACGCCCTGGACCCGGCGCAGCAGCGGGTGGTGGCAATCCTGCACTTCCACCATCTGGCCCTGGACCACACGGCCATGGAAGTGATCGTCCACGAAATGCAGGCCTTGCTGGCCGGGCGCGGGGCGCAACTGGCCGCGCCGGTGCCGTACCGCACCTATGTCGCCCAGGTGCGCCTGGGCGCCGCGCAGGCCGGCCACGAGGCGTTCTTCCGCGAGATGCTTGGCGATATCGAGGAACCGACCTTGCCCATGGGCCTGGTCGATGTGCAGGGCGATGGCCGCGATATCGAGGAAGTCCGCCAGGCGCTCGACCTGGACCTGGCGCGGCGGGTTCGCCTGCAGGCGCGCCAGCTTGGCGTCAGCGCCGCCAGCCTGATGCACCTGGCCTGGGCACGGGTGGTGGGCGTGCTGGCCGGGCGCCAGGACGTGGTGTTCGGCACTGTCTTGATGGGCCGCCTGCAAGGCGGCGAGGGTGCCGACCGCGCGCTGGGCGTGTTCATCAATACCTTGCCGCTGCGCATCGATACCCGCGCCAGCGCCAAGCAGGCGCTGCGTGTCACGCACCAACGGCTCTCGGCGTTGCTCGGCCATGAGCATGCCTCCCTGGCCTTGGCCCAGCGTTGCAGCGGCGTGCCGGCTTCGACACCGTTGTTCAGCGCTTTGCTCAACTACCGGCACAGCCCGGCCGGAATCGCCACCGACGCCACCGACAGCTTCCAGGGCATGCACCAGTTGGGCGGCGAGGAGCGCAGCAACTACCCGCTGACCCTGAGCGTGGACGACCTGGGCGAGGGCTTCAGCCTGAGCGTGCTGGCCCAGCAGGGGATTGGCGCCGTGCGTGTGGCGAACTGGATGGCGGCGGTCGTGACCCAGTTGACCCAGGCCTTGGAGCAAGAGGGCGCGGTTCGCGTTGATGCGCTGCCGATCCTCGATGCCCAAGAGCGACTGCAACTGCTCGAAGGTTTGAACCCGCCAGCCGTGGCCTATGCGCAAGGGCAGGTGATCCAGGCGTTGGTCGAAGCCCAGGCGCCACACGCCCTGGCGCTGGTGCAGGGCGAGCAGCGCCTGAGCTATGGCGAGTTGAACCAGCGCGCCAACCGCCTGGCCCATCACCTGATCGCTCGTGGCGTGCTGCTCGGTGATCGAGTGGCCCTGTGCCTTGCGCGCGGCCCGCAGCGTTTGATCGCCATGCTGGCGGTACTCAAGGCCGGCGCGGCCTATGTGCCGGTCGACCCGGCCTATCCGGCAGAGCGTATCGCCTACCTGCTCAGCGACAGCGCACCGACCTTGGTGCTGGTCGAGGCCGCTACTGCCGGGTTGGTGGGGGAGGTAGCCAGCGTGGCAATCGACAGTGATGCCTGGTTGGATCAGCCGGACAGCAACCCGCTCGTCGAAGGGCTGGATGAGCAACAACTGGCCTATGTGATCTACACCTCCGGTTCCACCGGACAGCCCAAGGGCGTGATGGTCGAGCACCGCACCCTGGCCAACCTGGTGCACTGGCACTGCCAGGCCTTCGAGCTGGGCGCCGGCAGCCAGACCTCCAGCGTGGCGGGCTTCGGCTTCGATGCCATGGCCTGGGAAGCCTGGCCGGCCCTGTGCGCCGGCGCAACCTTGCACCTGCCGCCCGCGCACATTGGCGGCGAACACGTCGACGAATTGTTGGACTGGTGGCTGGAACAACCGCTGCACGTAAGCTTCCTGCCGACGCCAGTGGCCGAACAGGCGCTGCGCCGCGAGCGTCAGCACCCGACCTTGCGTACCTTGCTGGTCGGCGGTGACCGCCTGCGTCACTTCGAACGTGATCCAGGCTTCCAACTGGTCAACAACTACGGCCCGACCGAGA
>NZ_JBMDJI010000050.1:0-31434 GCF_057809115.1 Pseudomonas sp. FG47 | reverse complement strand
CCCGCCCCTGGGCTGCAAAGCAGCCCCATTCAATGCCTGGTCGGGAAGCTTACTTGCGCTTCATCGACAGGAAGAACTCATCGTTGGTCTTGGTCTGCTTGAGCTTGTCGACCAGGAACTCGATGGCGGCGATCTCGTCCATCGGGTGCAGCAGCTTGCGCAGGATCCACATGCGCTGCAGTTCGTCGTCGGCGGTCAGCAGCTCTTCGCGACGGGTACCGGACTTGTTGATGTTGATGGCCGGGAACACACGCTTCTCGGCGATGCGGCGGTCCAGCGGCAGCTCCATGTTGCCGGTGCCCTTGAACTCTTCGTAGATCACTTCGTCCATCTTCGAGCCGGTTTCGACCAGCGCGGTGGCGATGATGGTCAGCGAACCGCCTTCCTCGATGTTACGAGCGGCGCCGAAGAAGCGCTTGGGCTTTTCCAGGGCGTGGGCGTCGACACCACCGGTCAGCACCTTGCCGGAGCTCGGGATCACGGTGTTGTAGGCACGGGCCAGACGGGTGATGGAGTCGAGCAGGATGACCACGTCCTTCTTGTGTTCGACCAGACGCTTGGCCTTCTCGATGACCATCTCGGCGACCTGTACGTGGCGGGTCGGCGGCTCGTCGAAGGTCGAGGCGACCACTTCGCCGCGCACGGTGCGCTGCATCTCGGTCACTTCTTCCGGGCGCTCGTCGATCAGCAGGACGATCAGGTGGCACTCGGGGTTGTTACGGGTGATGTTGGCCGCGATGTTCTGCAGCATGATGGTCTTGCCGGCCTTGGGCGGCGCGACGATCAGGCCACGCTGGCCCTTGCCGATGGGGGCGCACAGGTCGATGACACGACCGGTGAGGTCCTCGGTGGAGCCGTTGCCCGCTTCCATCTTCAGACGCTTGTTGGGGAACAGCGGCGTCAGGTTTTCGAACAGAATCTTGTTCTTGGCGTTTTCCGGACGGTCGAAGTTGATGGTGTCGACCTTCAGCAGCGCGAAGTAACGCTCGCCTTCTTTCGGTGGGCGGATCTTGCCGACGATGGTGTCGCCGGTGCGCAGGTTGAAACGGCGGATCTGGCTGGGCGAAACGTAGATGTCGTCAGGGCCGGCCAGGTAAGAGGCATCCGCCGAGCGCAGGAAACCGAAACCATCCTGGAGAATCTCCAGCACGCCGTCACCCGAGATCTCTTCGCCGCTTTTCGCGTGCTTTTTCAGCAGGGCGAAAATCACGTCCTGTTTGCGCGAACGGGCCATGTTTTCGATGCCCATCTGTTCGGCCATTTCCAAAAGATCGGTAATCGGCTTTTGCTTGAGTTCTGTCAGGTTCATAAGGGGAGTGACGTAATCATGTAAGGAAGGGAAAAATTAAGCATGTGGCTTAATGAGGCCGCGCCGCTAGATGGCGACAGGATCGCGTACTGATTCGAATTAGGGATGCTTCGGCGACGGCGTGCAGAGGGCACTGGAGAAGCAGTGCGAGGCCGAATGTAACACTTGCTTTTTTCGACGTCTAGTGGTTTTGCCCATTGATTTCCGGGGCTATCCGCCTGGATAGGCCAGAGCCCGCGGCACGCCGCACAATAGGGAATTTGCCTACGACAGGTAAAGAAAAGCCCCGCTTTTGCGGGGCTTGTTCACATCACAGGCTGGCGTCGAGGAACGCCTTGAGCTGCGATTTGGACAGCGCGCCGACCTTGGTCGCCTCGACGTTGCCGTTCTTGAACAGCATCAGCGTCGGGATACCGCGTACGCCGTGCTTGGCCGGGGTTTCCTGGTTTTCGTCGATGTTCAGCTTGGCGATGGTCACCTTGCCTTGATACTCAGAGGCGATGTCGTCCAGAACCGGCGCGATCATCTTGCATGGGCCGCACCATTCAGCCCAGTAGTCGACCAGCACCGCGCCTTCAGCCTTGAGTACGTCGGCTTCGAAGCTGGCGTCGGTGACGTGTTTGATAAGATCGCTGCTCATGGATATCTCCAGGTCGTAAGCAAAAAAACGTTGCCCATCATAGCTGCACCCTCGTCCTACAGGAAGCCACAGACGATTGAGTGTATCTATAGTTGTGCAAGACGCCACGAATCGAAACCGTCATGTCACGGTCATAACATCGCTATGACATTGCCATGCATCAAGCCTTGCAGTGCCGCGCGTTGGCGTATGCCCATGATCGTGGCACGATTGCCGGGTTAACGACCGAGAACTTGCAGATCATGCCGCAAACCACCGCGAAGAACCTGTCCCTGATCGCCGCCATCGACCTTGGCTCCAACAGTTTCCACATGGTCGTGGCCAAGGCCCATCACACGGAAATCCGCATTCTCGAGAGGCTCGGGGAAAAAGTGCAGCTGGCCGCCGGCATCGACGACGAACGCCGGCTCAGCGAAGAAGCCATGCTGCGCGGGCTCGAATGCCTCAAGCGCTTCGCCCAGCTGATCAACGGCATGCCGGCCGGCTCAGTGCGTATCGTCGGCACCAACGCCCTGCGTGAAGCGCGCAACCGCAACGAGTTCATCCAGCGCGCCGAAGCCATTCTCGGCCACCCGGTGGAGGTCATCTCCGGCCGCGAAGAGGCGCGCCTGATCTACCTGGGGGTCTCGCACACCTTGGCCGACACCCCCGGCAAGCGCCTGGTCGCCGATATCGGCGGCGGCAGCACCGAGTTCATCATTGGCCAGCGTTTCGAACCGTTGCTGCGCGAAAGCCTGCAAATGGGCTGCGTGAGCTTCACCCAGCGTTACTTCCGCGACGGCAAGATCACCCCGGCGCGTTATGCCCAAGCCTACACCGCCGCACGCCTGGAGCTGATGAGCATTGAAAATGCCCTGCACCGCCTGACCTGGGACGAGGCCATCGGCTCGTCCGGGACCATCCGCGCCATCGCCGCGGCGATCAAGGCCATGGGCCAAGGCAGCGGCGAGGTCAACGCCGAGGGCCTGGCAGCGGTAAAGCGCAAGCTGTTCAAACTCGGCGAGACCGACAAGATCGACTTCGAAGGGGTCAAGCCCGACCGCCGCACCATCTTCCCTGCAGGCCTGGCGATCCTCGAAGCGATCTTCGATGCCCTGGAGCTGGCGCGCATGGACCACTGTGACGGCGCCCTGCGCGAGGGCGTGCTGTTCGACCTGCTGGGCCGCCACCACCATGAAGACGTGCGCGAACGTACCCTGAATTCGCTGATGGAGCGTTACCACGTCGACCAGGGCCAGGCGGCTCGGGTCGAGCGCAAGGCGCTGCATGCCTTCGACCAGGTGGCCAAGGCCTGGGACCTGGAGGAGGGAAACTGGCGCGATCTACTAGGTTGGGCGGCGAAAATTCACGAAGTCGGGCTGGATATCGCCCATTACCATTACCACAAGCACGGCGCCTACCTGATCGAGCACTCCGACCTGTCCGGCTTCTCCCGCGAGGACCAGCAGATGATGGCCTTGCTGGTGCGCGGCCACCGCCGCAACATCCCCAAGGACAAGTTCGCAGAGTTCGGCGACGAAGGCATCAAGCTGATCCGCCTATGCGTGCTGCTGCGCTTCGCCATCCTGTTCCACCATATCCGCGGTACCCAGCAGATGCCCAAGGTGGTGTTGCAGGCCGGCGACAACAGCCTGGACGTGGTCTTCCCCGAGGGCTGGCTGGAGCAGCACCCGCTGACCCAGGCCGACTTCGCCAACGAGGCGGAATGGCTGACGCGGGTCAACTTCGTGCTTAGCGTGCACTGAAGGGCCCATGGGGCCGCAAAGCGGCCCCAGCAATCCATCTAGCGTACGTTCAACACCGGGTTGCTCAGCCGCTCCAGCAGCGTCGCCTGGGCGCTGCGCGGGTTCTGGTTGCCGGTCGGGGTGCTGCGCACATAGCGCCCGTCCGGCTGCAAGGTCCAGGCCTGGGTGTTGTCGGTGAGATAACCCTCCAGCTCCTTCTTCACCCGCAGCAGCAACTTCTTGCCCTCCACCGGGAAGCAGGTCTCCACGCGCTTGTCGAGGTTGCGCTCCATCCAGTCGGCACTGGACAGGTAGATCTGCTCCTCGCCGCCATTGAGGAAGTAGAACACCCGGGTGTGCTCGAGGAAGCGACCGATGATCGAACGCACGTGGATGTTGTGCGATACCCCGGCGATGCCCGGGCGCAGGCAGCACATGCCACGCACCACCAGGTCGATGCGCACGCCCGACTGGCTGGCCTTGTACAGCGCCTTGATGATCTTGGCGTCGGTCAGCGAGTTGAACTTGGCGATGATGTGCGCAGGTTTCCCCTCCAGGGCGAACTGGGTCTCCCGGGCGATCATGTCGAGCATGCCCTTCTTCAGGGTGAAGGGGGCGTGCAGCAGCTTCTTCATGCGCAGGGTCTTGCCCATGCCGATCAGCTGGCTGAACAACTTGCCGACGTCCTCGGTGAGGGCGTCGTCGGAAGTCAGCAGGCTGTAGTCGGTGTACAGGCGGGCATTGCCGGCGTGGTAGTTGCCTGTACCCAGGTGCGCGTAACGGACGATTTCGCCCTGCTCGCGGCGCAGGATCAGCATCATCTTGGCGTGGGTCTTGAAACCGACCACACCGTAGATCACCACCGCGCCGGCGGCCTGCAGGCGGCTGGCCATCTGCAGGTTGGACTCTTCGTCGAAGCGCGCGCGCAGTTCGATCACCGCGGTGACCTCCTTGCCGTTACGCGCCGCATCCACCAGGGCGTCAACGATTTCCGAGTTGGCCCCGGAGCGGTAAAGGGTCTGGCGCACGGCGAGCACGTGCGGGTCCTTGGCGGCCTGGCGCAGCAGGTCGATCACCGGGGTGAAGGACTCGAACGGGTGCATCAGCAGGATGTCCTGCTTGCCGATGACGCTGAAGATGTTGTCGGCGTTCTGCAGCAGCTTGGGGATCGCCGGGGTGAAAGGCGTGTATTGCAGCTCCGGGTGGCTGTCGAGCCCGGTGATGCTGAACAGGCGAGTGAGGTTGACCGGACCGTTGACCTGGTACAACTCGCTCTCGCTCAGGCTGAACTGCTTGAGCAGGTAGTCCGACAGATGTTTCGGGCAGGTGTCGGCTACCTCCAGACGCACTGCATCGCCGTAGCGACGGGAGAACAATTCGCCGCGCAGGGCCCGGGCGAGGTCGTCGACCTCCTCGGAATCCAGCGCCAGGTCGGCGTTGCGGGTCAGGCGGAACTGATAGCAACCCTTGACCTTCATGCCCTGGAACAAGTCGTCGGCGTGGGCGTGGATCATCGACGACAGGAACACATAGTTGTCGCCGGGGCCGCCGACCTCTTCCGGTACGCGAATCACCCGCGGCAGCAGGCGCGGCGCGGGGATGATCGCCAGGCCCGAGTCGCGGCCGAAGGCGTCGACACCCTCGAGCTCTACGATGAAGTTCAGGCTCTTGTTCACCAGCAGCGGGAACGGGTGGGTCGGGTCGAGGCCGATCGGGGTGATGATCGGCGCGATTTCGTCGCGGAAGAAGCGCCGCACCCAGGTCTTGAGCTTGGGCGTCCAGTAGCGGCGACGGATGAAGCGAATGGCGTGCTTCTCCAGCTCCGGCAGCAGCACGTCGTTGAGGATCGCGTACTGGCGGTCCACCTCCAGGTGCACCAGCTCACTGATCCGCGCCAGCGCCTGGTGCGGCTGCAAGCCGTCGGCGCCGGCCTGTTCGCGGGCGAAGTTGATCTGTTTCTTCAGGCCCGCCACGCGGATCTCGAAGAACTCATCGAGGTTGCTGGAGAAGATCAGCAGGAACTTCAGGCGCTCGAGCAGCGGGTAGGACTCGTCCAGCGCCTGTTCCAGCACGCGGATGTTGAACTGCAGCTGCGAGAGCTCGCGATGAATGTACAGGCTGCTGTCGTCCAGGCTCGGCACGGCGATCGCCGGAGCTGGCGTCGGTGCGGGCGCGGCGGGCTCTACCACCGGCTCCGGGGCCGCAGGCAGGTCGGGCGGGGTCTGTACCAGCTCTTCGGGCACGGCCTGGGCGTCCTTGATCTCGACAGGGGTTAGCACTTCGTTATTCATCTGACGTTCCTGGAGGGCGTTACTGCCCTCTCATCAATTGAGCGGCACGCACGGCGAAATAGGTCAGGATGCCATCGGCGCCTGCCCGTTTGAAAGCGGTGAGGGATTCGAGGATCACGGCCTCGCTGAGCCAGCCGTTCTGGATCGCCGCCATGTGCATGGCGTACTCGCCGCTGACCTGGTAGACGAAGGTCGGCACCTTGAACTCGGTCTTGACCCGGTGAACGATGTCCAGGTACGGCATGCCCGGCTTGACCATGACCATGTCGGCGCCTTCGGCGAGGTCGGTGGCCACTTCGTGCAAGGCCTCATCGCTGTTGGCCGGGTCCATCTGGTAGGAGGCCTTGTTGGCCTTGCCCAGGTTCAGCGCCGAGCCGACCGCGTCGCGGAACGGGCCGTAGTAGGCGCTGGCGTACTTGGCCGAATAGGCCATGATGCGCACGTTGACGTGGCCGGCCAGTTCCAGGGCTTCGCGGATCGCGCCGAGGCGGCCGTCCATCATGTCCGAGGGGGCCACCACCTGGGCGCCGGCGTCGGCATGGGACAGGGCCTGGCGCACCAGGGCGTCGACGGTGATGTCGTTCTGGACATAGCCCTCTTCATCGAGGATGCCGTCCTGACCGTGGGTGGTGAATGGGTCGAGGGCGACGTCGGTGATCACCCCCAGTTCCGGGAAGCGCGCACGCAGGGCACGAGTAGCGCGCTGGGCGATGCCGTCCGGGTTCCAGGCTTCGGCGCCGTCGAGGGATTTCTTCTCGGTCGGGGTCACCGGGAACAGCGCCAACGCCGGAATACCCAGCTCCACCCAACCCTGCGCGGCCTCCAGCAGCAGGTCGATCGACAGGCGCTCGACGCCCGGCATGGAAGGCACTTCTTCGCGGCGGTTCTCACCGTCGAGGACGAATACCGGGAGGATCAGGTCATCGACGGTCAGGGTGTTTTCGCGAACCAGACGACGGGAAAATTCGTCCCGGCGGTTGCGACGCAGACGGGTAGCAGGAAACAGACGATTGGCGGGGGTAAAGCTCACGGCAGACTCCTGAGCCCGCGCAGGCGGGCTAGCGCGACAGTTATAAGCGGCCATTATGACGCCTGTGTTACGCCCTGAGGCAACCCTGCGACTTGTGGCCGCAGTCATTGTCCTTGTAGGAAATGTTCACGTCGAGACACATTTGGACACTTTCCCCAACGCGCCCGAAGGGGTAGGCTGCGCGTTCATTTCGCCAGCACGCCAGAAAATGCTTCAACAATTCCTGAACGATTTCGGCTACTTTGCCCTTTTTCTCGGCACGTTCTTCGAAGGCGAGACCATCCTGGTGCTCGCTGGATTTCTTGCGTTCCGCGAGTACATGGATATCAAGCTGGTGGTGCTGGTGGCCTTCTGTGGCAGCTACGCCGGCGACCAGCTGTGGTACTTCATGGGCCGCCGCCACGGGCGCAAGATCCTCGCCCGCAAGCCACGCTGGCAGGCCATGGGCGACCGCGCGCTGGAACACATTCGCCGCCACCCGGATATCTGGGTGCTGAGCTTCCGCTTCGTCTATGGCCTGCGCACGGTGATGCCGGTGGCCATTGGCCTGTCCGGCTACCCGCCACGCCGCTACCTGCTGCTCAACGGTATCGGCGCCGCGGTGTGGGCGCTGGCGCTGGGCCTGGCCGCCTACCACTTCGGCGCGATCCTCGAAGGCATGCTGGGCAGCATCAAAAAGTACGAGCTATGGGTGCTCGGCGGCCTGCTGGTGCTGGGCCTGCTGCTGTGGCTGCGCCGGCGTTTTCGCAACAGCCGCGCCGAGCGTCGCGCGGCGGCACAGAGCCAGGCCGCCGAGGCTGAGCAAGCTATAGCCCAGGAGCAACAGCCAGAACAGGGGCGTGACCAGCGCTAAGCCCAACGCGCCGGCCAGGTACAGCGCCGGCGCATTCGACAGCAGCCGCGCCAGCTCCAGCCACCGCGCCCAGGGCCGGTCCTCCAGCGCCGCGCCAAGCACGAACAAGCCGAACGCCATCAGCGTCCAGCCCAGTACCAGGGCCGCGGGTGACAGCCGCTCGGCCGAATCCATCAAGTAACTGCCCAACGCCACATAGACCGCGAACTGCGCGGTCACGTACAGCTGCTGCGCGCCGCCCAGCGGGATGGCGAACTTGCGAAAACCTGCCAGGTCCTGCTTGGCCTGTGGATAAGCCGCCGCCACGTCCGCCGGGCGCCAGCCGGTGGGCATGAACCAGATACGCAGCTTGTCCCACCAGCTGTTGGCACGCCGGGCGTCGTGCCACAGTTGGGCATAGAACTGCAGGTTGGCCCACAAAGGGTTCCAGCTGGCCAGCGGCGTGGTCACGCCGAAGATCACCGGCTCGCGTTCGTCTTCTTCCTGGAAGGTGCCGAACAGCCGATCCCAGATTATGAACACCCCACCGTAATTGCGATCCAAGTACACAGGATTCTGCGCATGGTGGACGCGATGGTTGGACGGCGTGATGAAAATCCATTCGAGCCAGCCCAGCTTGGGCACGTGCCGGGTGTGCACCCAGAACTGGTACAACAGGTTCAGCGAGGCCACGGTGATGAACACCAGCGGCGGCACGCCCAACAGCGCCAGCGGCAGGTAGAAGATCCACGAGAAGATGAAGCCGCTGCTGGTCTGGCGCAGGGCGGTGGTGAGGTTGTATTCCTCGCTCTGGTGGTGCACCGAGTGCGCCGCCCACAACACGTTGCGCTCGTGACCGAGGCGGTGCAGCCAGTAGTAGCACAGGTCGTAGAGCACGAAGGCCAACAACCAGGTCCACCAGGCATCGGCGGACAGGCGCAGCAGCGCCAGGTGCTCCCAGGCCACGGCATAGGTGACCAGGCCCACCCCTTTGGTCAGCAGCCCGGTGCTGGTGGACAGCGCGCCGGTGCTCAGGCTGTTGATCGAGTCGGCGAGCTGGTAGTTACTGCGCCCGCGCATGCGGTCGGCGAGCAGCTCCACCGCGATCAGCACGAAGAAGAACGGCACGGCCAGCAGAATCAGGTCCATGAACGGCCACCTCCAAGGTTATCCAGGAAGATTAGGCCCGACGCAGGGCAAATCCCATGGATACATCTGCCAAACTAGAGGACATTTAGCGCCTCGACACTGGAGTATTGAGCATGACGAAAAAAGTTGCGGTGATTCTGTCCGGTTGCGGCGTATACGACGGCGCCGAAATCCACGAAAGCGTGATCACCCTGCTGCGCCTGGATCAGCGCGGCGCCCAGGTGCAGTGCTTCGCGCCGAACATCGCGCAGATGCATGTGATCGACCACCTCACCGGTGAAGAGATGCCCGAGGCGCGCAACGTGCTGGTGGAGTCGGCGCGCATTGCCCGTGGCGAGGTGAAGGACATTCGCGAAGCCAAGGCCGAGGACTTCGACGCGCTGATCGTGCCCGGCGGTTTCGGCGCGGCGAAGAACCTGTCGAACTTTGCCGTCGAAGGCGACAAGTGCAGCGTGCATCCGGATGTGCTGGCCCTGGCCGAAGCCTTCGCCGATGCCTGCAAACCGGTCGGCCTGATCTGCATCTCGCCTGCGCTGGCGGCGAAGATCTACGGGCCAGGCGTGGTCTGCACCATCGGCAAGGACGCCAGCACCGCGGCGGCCGTGGTGAAGATGGGCGGCACCCATGAAGAATGCGATGTGCATGACATCGTCGAGGATGTGCAGCGCAAGCTGGTGACTACCCCGGCTTACATGGAGGCGAAGTCGATCAGCGAAGCCGCCAGCGGCATCTACAAGCTGGTGGACCGGGTGCTGGAGTTGACCCACGAGAACGACTGATAAACGCTGGTGTAAGGGCAACTGTCTTGTGCTGCCCGTACCGGCCTCATCGCCGGCAAGCCGGCTCCTACAGGTAAAGCGCAGGCCCATGGCTGCTACGGTCCCTGTAGGAGCGGCCTTGTGTCGCGATGGGCTGCGTAGCGGCCCCGGCGATTTTGCATGATGCCGAGATCCTGGGGCCGCTACGCGCCCCATCGCGACACAAGGCCGCTCCCACAGGCTAGGCGAATGCTTCCAGGATAGCGTCAGGCCTTGGACAGGCGGGTCAGGATCCGATCCAGCGCATTGGCGAACGCCTGTTTTTCACGCTCGCCATAAGGCGCCTGCCCGCCTCCGACCTGGCCCTGCTCGCGCAGCTCGGTGAACAGGTTGCGCACCGCCAGGCGCTCGCCCATGTTGCGCTCGTCGAACTCGCGGCCACGCGGGTCCAGCGCGGCCACGCCCTTCTTGATCAAGCGATCGGCCAACGGCACATCGCTGCAGATCACCAACTCGCCAGGCTCGGCGTTTTCCACCAGGTAGTCGTCGGCCGCGTCCATGCCGCTGGGCACCACGATCAGCCGCACGCAGGCGAAAGCTGGCTTGATCTGCGGCTGGCCGGCGACCATCACCACCTCCAGCTTGCGCTTGAGGGCGAACTTGACGATCTGGTCCTTGGCCGCCTTGGGGCAGGCGTCGGCATCGATCCATACACGCATGGGATTAATCCTGTACTTCGGGCAGTGACGGCGTGGGAGCGGGCTTGCCCCGCGATAGCGCCTGAACAGGCGGACATTATGCCAGCCTCATCGCAGGGCGGGGGCGACGGCGAACCGCCCCTTCCCCCTGCACGGACTCAGTTGGCCGCCGCCCGGCGCTTCTCGGCCAAGCGGCTGCGTCCATAGAGAAACACGATAGCCAGCAACGCCACCGCCTGCGCGCTCAGTGAGTAGAGATCGGCGTGGATACCCAGCCAGTCGAACTCGAAGAACGCCACCGGCCGCGTACCCAGCACGCCGGCCTCTTGCAGCGCTTTCACGCCATGCCCGGCGAACACCACCGACAACGCGCAGAGCAAAGCTGCGTTGATGCTGAAGAACAGCGACAACGGCAACTTGGCCGAGCCGCGCAGGATCACCCATGCCAGGCCCACCAGCAGCACCAGTGCCGTGGCGCCACCGGCCAGCACCGCCTGGTGCCCGGCGGGCCCTGCCTGCAGCCACAGGGTCTCGTAGAACAGGATCACCTCGAACAGCTCGCGGTACACCGAGAAGAACGCCAGCACGGCAAAGCCGAAACGCCCGCCGCCGCTGACCAGGCTGCTCTTGATGTAGTCCTGCCAGGCCGCGGCGTGGCGGCGGTCGTGCATCCACACGCCGAGCCACAGCACCATCACCGCGGCAAACAGGGCCGTGCATCCTTCGAGCAACTCACGCTGCGCGCCACCGACATCGATCACGTAGGCCGCCAGGGCCCAGGTAGCGAAGCCGGCGACCAGCGCCAGGCCCCAGCCGATGTTGACGCTGCGCACCGCCGACTGCTGGCCGGTGTTGCGCAGGAAGGCGAGGATCGCCGCCAGCACCAGGATCGCCTCCAGGCCCTCGCGCAGCAGGATCAGCAGGCCGGAGATGTAGCTCAACGACCAGCTAAGGCCATCGCTGCCCAGCAGCTTCGAGGCCTGTTCGAGCTTGACCTTGGCTTCGGCCAGGCGCTGTTCCGCCTGGGCCACCGGCAGGCCGTCCTGCAGCGACTGACGGTAGGCCATCAGCGACTTCTCGGTGTCCTTGCGGGCCTGGGTGTCGATGTTGTCGAGCGAGCTTTCAACCAGCTCGAAGCCTTCCAGGTAGGCCGCCACCGACAAGTCATAGGCCTGGTCGTGGTCGCCGGCGCGGTAGGCCGCCAGGCTCTTGTCCAGGGTGCTGGCGGTGTACTCGAGCAGTTGTGCCGGACCACGCTTGGCCTGCGGCGGCTGCGCGCGCTGGGCACGGAACGCGGCCACGGCATCGGTGCCTTCGCTGGCGGCGACCTCGGCTGGGGTCTGCCGGGCAAGGTCGGCGAGGTTCCAGGTCTTGTCGCTTTTGGCTGCCTGCGGATCGACGGTGAAGCTGGCGATGTAGGCAGCCACGTCCCAACGCTGGCGCTCGTCGAGCTGGTCGACGAACGAGGGCATTTCGGTGCCTTCGATGCCCAGGCCAAGGGTGTTGTACAGGTCGAACAGGCTCAGGTGGTCGAGCCGCTCGACACTGCGCAGGTTGGCCGGCGGCGGCTCAAGGCCGGTACCGGCCGGGCCGTCGCCCTGGCCGCTGTCGCCATGGCAGATCGAGCAGTTCTGCGCGTACAACGTGGCGCCGCGGGCCGGATCCGGGGTGATCACCGGGGCCTGGCTGACCTCGTAGGCCACGGCCAGGCGGGCGCCCAGCTGGCGTGCCTGACGCGCCACCCCGGCGCCATCCTGGCGCTGGTCGATGGCCTGGCGCAGGTCTTTCACGCCCTGCTGCAAGGCGTCCCGCTCGGGGTTGTCCGGCAGGCCCTTGATCAGCTCGGCAAGCACGCCGCTGAACTCCTGCTGCTCGCGGTATTCGCCATCGTCCACCACCTTGCCGTCGCGCACGGTAGGTGGGTAGTCGGCACCGATGTAGTCCAGCAAGTGCAAGGCCTTGGTCGCATCGGCAGGGGCTTCGGCCTGCGCCAGGGCACTGCACAACGCCAACACCGGAGCGAGCACCAGGGCTAGCAGACAAGAACGGGAATTCATGGCCAATCTCGACGTAAACACGAAAGAGAACATTGTTCACTTCCACTCCGCGCCACTCAAGGCTCGGGGGCAGATTTCATGAAAAATCCCGTGACAAATTCACCGAGCGACGCCTTTCCACCGGGCTTTCCGGCTGATGGCAAACCTGCAGAAGTTGCGAAGCAATTCGCCATCACCGAGCTACTACTTTGGGTATAATCCCGCGCCGCCGTAATAGCCATTAGCAATCAAGGCGCCTCCATCGAGAGGATCTGGCGATAAACAGAGGGATCTGCCGCCCCCGCCCGCGCGGCTCATTTGTTTCAGGGAAAGAAGAAGTCCGATGGTATCCCGCGCTTTGACCCTGGCGACCTTGCTCGCCGCCGTGCAGCTCACCGGCTGCTCGGTCTTTCGCAGCTACGACAGTGAATTGCAGGAGACCAACCAGCAGTTGGCCGCCGGCAACGTCGATGCCGCCCTCGCCCTGCTGGAAAACCACAACAAGGGCGAGCAGAAAGACCTGCTCTACTACTTCGAAAAAGGCGAGCTACTGCGCTCCAAGGGCGATCTCAAGGGCAGCCAGGACGCCTGGCGCGCCGCCGATAGCGTGGTGTTCCAATGGGAAGAGTCGGTCAAGCTCGACACCGACAAGTACCTCAGCCAGTTCGGCAGCTACCTGGTCAACGACAAGGTCCGCCGCTACGAAGGCTATGACTACGAAAAGGTCATGCTGACCACGCAGATGGCCTTGAACCTGCTGGCGCAGAACGATTTCGACGGTGCCCGCACCGAGATCAAGAAGACCCACGAGCGTGAAGCGGTGATCGCCGAGCTGCGCGACAAGGAGTACCTCAAGCGCGAGGAAGCCGCCGAGCAGGAAGGCATCAAGACCGAATACAAGGACCTGCAAGGCTACCCGGTCGCCAGCCTCGATGCACCGGAGGTGGTCAGCCTGAAGAACAGCTACCAGAGCGCCTTCAGCCACTACCTGTCCGGTTTCGTCTATGAAGCCCTGGGCGAAAAGGGCCTGGCCGCCCCCGGCTACCGCAAGGCCGCCGAACTGCGCCCGAACACCCCGCTGCTGGACCAGGCCCTGCTCGAGCTGGACAAGAACAGCGCCAAGGCCACTGAAAGCGACGTGCTGATCGTGGTGCAAAGCGGCCTGGCCCCGGCCCGTGACTCGATCCGCATCCCGCTGCCGCTGCCGATCGAGGACAACCTGGTGATCACCCCGCTGTCGTTCCCGATCATGCGCGAGGACACCTCCACCGCGCACCTGGGCGAGATCCGCCTGGACGACCGCGCCCTGGCCCTGACTGCGCTCAACAGCACCAGCGCCATGTCGCGCCGGGCCCTGCGCGACGACATGCCGGGCATCATCCTGCGCACCAGCGTGCGCGCCATCAGCCGCGGCGTGGCACAGAAGAACCTGAACAAGGCCAACCCCATGGCCGGCCTGGTGGTGGGCATCGCCTCCACCGTGCTCGAAGGCGCCGACACCCGCACCTGGCGTACCCTGCCAGACCAGACCCAGGTGGCGCGGGTCCGTCTCAAGCCCGGCGAGCACCAGCTGAACCTGCCGTCGAACCTCGGTGGCACCCAGGTCAAGGTGAAGATCGACCGGCCCTACCAGGTGGTGAGCCTGCGCGTGGTCGGCAACCGTGTATTCGCTGGCGGCCCGGCCGTCGAAGTCACCCTGCAGGCCCCGGCGCAAGCCGTCGCCAGCCTCAAGTAAGCACAAGGATCGCACATGCGCAAAACATGCCTCGCCCTGGTCGCCGTCGCCCTGCTGGCCGGCTGCGCCACCCCGCCTCCCGCCCCCGGCAGCGCCGCCAGCAAGGTGGTGACCATGGGCCAGCTGGATGACATCGAGATCGGCCAGATGCGCGTCGCCCGGGAAAACGGCTTCCTCACCGTCAACGTGGCGCTGAACAACACCAGCCGCAGCAACCAGACCCTTTACTACCGCTTCGCCTGGCTGGGCGACGACGGCTTCCCGGTGGCCGACGAAGAAAGCTGGAAGGCCCTGCCGCTGTACGGCAAGCAGGCCAAGTTCCTGCCGGCCATTGCCCCCACCCCTGCCGCCCGCGACTTCCGCCTCGAAGTCCACACCCGGTAACCCCTTTCAGGAGCACGTTCCATGTTTGCACGCCTTTCCCTCGCCGCCATCGCCATTGCCCTGGTCAGCGGCTGCAGCACCCCATCGCCGGTCCTCGGCGGCAAGAACATCAGCTACGGCGACAGCAAGGCCGTCGAGCTGGTCACCAACGAGTTCGGTTCCACCGACCTGCAGATGATCGCCGAGAGCATGACCCGCTCCCTGGCCCAGTCCGGCGTGCTGCACGGCCGCCCGGTGGTGCAGGTGTACGACGTGAAGAACAAGACCAGCGAGTACATCGATACCCGCGAGATCACCACCTCGATCAAGACCCAGCTGATGAAGTCCGGCGTGGCGCGCTTCGCCAGCGACAACACCGACATGCAAAGCCAGGTCGACCAGCTCAAGCTGCAGAACCAAAGCGGCCTGTACAAGAAGAAGACCGTGGCCAAGACCGGCAACATGATTGCCGCCAAGTACCGCCTGGAAGGCTCGATCAGCTCCATCGTCAAGCGCAGCAGCGACTACAAGGACGTGTTCTACAAGTTCAGCCTGCAGCTGATCGACGTGGAAAGCGGCCTGGCCGAGTGGATGGACGAAAAAGAAATCCGCAAGACCACGGAGCGCTGATCGATGCGTGCATGGATGGCAATCATCGGCCTGGCCTGCGCCTTCGGTGCGCAGGCGGCCCCCAAGGTGGCGGTGACCGACCTGGCCTACCAGGCGCAGGTGGAGGAATACATCCACACCGTCAACGCCCAGAGCAGCGGCCAGGCCGGCATGTACCACGCCAGCGGCCAATCGAGCTACAGCGAGTACGAGAGCCTCAACAGCTATATCGAGCAGACCGAACTGCGCAAGTTCGGTGGCGACATCAAGGGTGAGATCCTCAAGACCGGCATGTTCCAGCTGGTCCAGGGCCGCCCCTATACCGCCGACTCGAAGGAAGACGTGTACGACGTGATCCGGCGCATCAAGAACGGCGCGTTCAAGGGCGCCGACTACGTGCTGTTCGGCACTCTGTCGGACATCGACTTCCAGCAGGACATCAACTCGCTGGACCACACCGACAGCTACTCGGCGGTGCTGGGCCTGACGGTGGTCGCCGACTTCAGCCTGATCAACACCCGCACCTACGAAATCACCTCGGCGTTCACCGCCATGGGTGAAGGGCAGGATACCAAGCTGGTGAAGGGCCAGGACCGCCGCGTGACGCTGAACCGCCCGCGGGTGGTGCGGGAGGTGTCGAAGGCGCTGGGCGAGGATGTGGCGCAGCAATTGGCCGAACAGCTCGGTGGCTCGGTGCCCGGGCAGCCGAAGCAGCCGCGTGGGCGGGACAACCTGCCGCCGGATGAACCGGCGCGGGTGTTGAACTAAGTACGCATTCCCTGTAGGAGCGGCCTCGGGTCGCGAAGCGGCCCCAGGGATTCAGCCGTGATGCACAAATCGCAGGGGCCGCTTTGCGGCCCTTTCGCGACACAAGGCCGCTCCTACAGGGGGCCGTATTCGCAGCCGTCAAGGCCTGGCGCTGTTCTTCCAGCCGCCACCCAAGGCCAGGAACACCCCGATCTGCCCCATCGCCACCTGGCTGTTGGCCGCCGCCAGTTGCGCGCGGACATCGGTGTAGGTGCGGGTCGCCTGCAAGTCCGCCAGGAACGACTCGCGCCCGACCTGGTAGCGCAGGTGGGTCTGGTCCGCCGACTCTTTCGCCGAACGCTCGGCATCGGCCAGCGCATCACGCCGATCCAGCAGCGCGCTGTACTGCGCCAGGCGAGTCTGGGTCTCGCGAATGGCGTTGAGCACCACCCCGTCGAAATGCGCCAGCGCCGCCTGGGTCGAGGCCTCGGCCATGCGAATGCGCGCGCGGGTACCGTTGGTGGGGATGTTCCAGCTGATCTGCGGGCCAAAGCCCCAGCGATTGGTCGAAGGATCGCCAAGGTTCTTGGCCAGGCCGATGGTGCCGACCTGCGCGCCGATGCTGATATCCGGATACAACGCGCCAGTGGCCACGCCGATGGTCGCGGTGGCGGCGGCCAGCTGACGCTCGGCCTGGCGCACGTCGGGGCGGCGCTTGAGCAGCGCGGCGCCGTCGCCGACCGGAATCAGCTGCGTCAATTGTGGCAGCTCGGCGCAGTCGGTGGTGCCCGCCGGCAGTTGCTCGACCGGCTTGCCCAGCAGCGCGGCCAAGGTATACAAGCCGGCCTCGCGCTCTGCCTTGAAGCGCGGCAACTCGGCGCGCAGCGACTTGAACTGGGTCTGCGAACGGGTCACCTGGGTCTCGTCGCCACGGCCAGCGTCGCGCAGGCGTTGGGTCAGTTGCACGCTCTGCTGCTGCAAGTCCAGCGACTCATGGGCGATATGGTATTCCTCGTTGGCCGAGCATACCTGGGTATAGGCCTTGACCACGTCGGCCACCAGGGTGATGCGTGCGGTGTCGGCCGCGGCCTGCACAGCGTCGGCGTTGGCCTTGGCGGCCTCGGTGCCACGCTTGAAAGTGCCCCACAGGTCGAACTGGTAGCTGGCGCTGACAATGGCCTCGCCGATGTTGCCCACCGGCACCTTCTCTGGCAGCAGGAAGGCTTCGCCGGACTCCTGCAGGCGCTGGGCGGCCAGCTTGACGCCACCGTTGAAGCCGCCTTGCGACTCGGCCACTTCCACCTGGGCACGGGCCTTGGCGATGTTGGCGGCAGCCACGCGCAGTTCGGTGTTGGCGCTCAGCGCCTGGCGCACCAGCTCGTTGAGCCGTTGATCCTGGTACAGCTGCCACCAGTCCTCGGGCACCGGCGCCGAGACCACGCTGTCGGCGTCCTGGCGCAGCGGGCCATTGAGGTCATCACGCTGCACCGCGGCGTCCTTGGGCAACTGGTAGTCGGGGCCGACCATCATGCAGGCGCCGAGGGACAGGCACAGCCCCGCCAGGATCAGCTGTTTCATGGACGTTGCCCCTCGATGATCGACACCGTGGCGGTACGCCCGGCGATCATGCGGAAGTCTTGCGGCACTTCATCGAAGGCGATGCGCACGGGGATGCGCTGGGCCAGGCGCACCCAGCTGAACGCCGGGTTGACGTTGGGCAGCAGGTTGGCGCCGCTGCTGCGGTCGCGGTCCTCGATGCCGGCGGCCAGGCTCTGCACGCGGCCACGCAGGCGGGTGGTGTCGCCCATCACGCGGATGTCCACGGCATCGCCGATATGAATACCGCCCAGCTTGGTTTCCTCGAAGTAGCCATCGACATGGTAAGAGGCGCTGTCTACCACCGACAGCACGGGCCGCCCGGCGCTGACGAACTCGTGGGCGCGCGGCGCGCGATCGTTGAGGTAGCCGTCCACCGGGCTGCGCACCACCGAACGGTCGAGGTTGAGCTGGGCGACGTCGACCTGCACCTGGGCCTCGTTGACCGCCGAGCGGGCGCGGGCCTCGCGGGACTGGCTCTCTTCCAACTGCTCGGCCGCCACCAGGTTGCCCAGCTTGCGATTGCGCTGCGCCTCGCGGGAGGCCTGGGCCAGGGTTTCCTGGCGCTCGGCCAGGGTCGCCTTGGCCTGGCGCAGGGCCAGGGTGAAGCGGTCCTGGTCGATGGTGAACAGCACATCACCGCGCTTGATGGTCTGGTTGTCGCGCACCTCGACCTGCTGGATCAGCCCAGACACATCGGGGGCGATCTGGATCACATCGGCGCGGATATGGCCGTCGCGGGTCCAGGGGGCGAACATGTAGTACACCACCATCTGCCACACGAGCACGGCGGCGAAGGTCACTACCAGCAGGGTCAGGACCACGCGGCCCAGGGTCAGCAAAGGTTTTTTCATGGCAGCATCAGGCTTCGGCAAAAGTGGTCCACCGCGCCAAGCAGCACGGCATACAGGGCAACGTTGAACAACGCCCGGTGCCAGACCAGGCGGTAGAAGTGCAGGCGCACCAGCACCGCGTGCACCCCAAGAAACAACAGGTAGGTGCCAAACATCATCACCAGCAGCGTGGGCAGGAACACCCCGCTGATATCCAGTTCACCGATCACAGGGGCGCTCCGTCGAGGCCGGGGGGCAGTTGCGTTTGTTCGGCAGGCTCGAGCATCACTTCCACGCCCGGCAACAGCGCCAGGCGCAGGCCGCTCAGGGCATGCAGCAGGTGGGTGCGGGCATCGCCGCGTTCATGCAGCTCATCGAGGTTCAGCGCCAGGCGTGCGCGCTCCATGTTGCGCAGCAACGCCGCCGGGGCGTGCAGGCGTTCGCCTTGGCGCAGGCAGGCGGCGTAATGGCCGCCGACTTCCTCGATCACCGTCTGCAGGCGCTGGCGGGCCTGTTGGCCGGCACGCGGCAGGTAGGCCAGCAGATCGAGCAGGTTCAAGCCCACGCGCAGGTCGCGCAGCGCCACGCCGCTGTCCTGGCCGGTCTGCGACAGCCGCGGCAGGTGCTGCATCAGGCGATCGAGCAACTGCACGCCAACCTGGCGGTGCTCGGCCAGGGTCGCCGGCTCGGTCATCTCGACGATGTCGCGCCAGACGAAGCGGGTCATGCGCTTGGCCGCCAGTTCGACGCCGAACGGGCGCACCACCAAGGTCCAGATGAAGGCGAACAGCAGCCCCACCGGCCCTGCCAGGTTGGCGTTGATGAAAGTGAAGAAGTCGGCGTCGTAGGCGCCCTGGATACTGATGAAGGTCGAGGTGTTGACGATGGTCAGCAACGTTCCCAGGTAGAAACGCGGCTGTACGGTCAAGGTGCCGATGCAGATGAACGGCACGGCGAAGGCCAGCACCAGCATCGGGAAGTCGTGCAGGTTGGGCAGCACCAGGAACAGATACAGACTGGAGAAGATCACCGACATCAAGGTCCAGAAGAAGAACCGGTAGATCTGCGGGGCCGGGTCATCCATGGCGGCGAAGAAGCTGCACGACACCGCGGCGAGGATCACCGCGCTGGCGCCGTCGTTCCAGCCCAGGCCGATCCACAGCCCGCAGGCGACGATGATGGCGGTGACGGTGGAAAACACCGAGTAGAGCATCAGGCCACGGTCGAAGAACGGTGTCAGCCGGCCCAGGCGCCAGTGGCGGTAGACCGCGCGCCAGGGTGTGGCGTCGTCCTTGCGCAAGGCATGCTGCAAGGTGCAGCAGTCCTGCCACAGGTCGACCCACTCGGTCAGCCGGTAGAGGGCGTTGGACAGCAGCAACTGATCGCGCTGGTCGAGCGCCGCGGCGCCAGGCTGCAGGCGGTCGATCTGCTCGTGCAGGGCTGTCCAGCGTGCCACCGAGGCGCTTTCGGCAGTACCCTTGAGCCATTCGCGGGCCTGCCCGAGCACTGGCTGCAACAGGGCGAACTGCGCCGGCGCGCGGCTTTCCAGGGCCACCAGGGCGTCGTCCAGGGCGTCGATCACCGGCAGCAGGTGGATCATCCGCCCACGCAGTTCGCGGGCATTCTTCAGCGTGTGCGGGCCGGCACCTTCATGGCTGAGCTGGCCGATCATCGGTTCCAGCGTATTGAAGGTGGCGACCATCGCACCACGCATGCCGCCAACCTTGTCGGCGCTGACTTCACGGGCAAGATAGGTGTCGCTGTAGCGGATCGCCTCGGCGAACCAGTTACTGGCAGAGCCCAGCACCACCGGTGCCAGCCGTCGTGGCCAGAACACCGCGCCGACCACCGCGGCGCAGACGATCCCCAGGCAGATCTCCTGGGCCCGGGAAGAGGCCACATCGAACACTGCCAGCGGATTGTCGACCACGGCCAGGGCGATCATCGGCAAGGTGTAGCCGGCCAGCATCAGCACGTAGTTGTTGGCGGTGCGCAGGTTCAGCGAGAGGAACAGCAAGGTGCCGGTCCACAGGGCGATGGCGATGCTCAGCAGCAATGGCGACTGCACCAGCGGCGGGACCAGCAGGATCGCCCCGCCGGCCCCAAGCAAGGTGCCCAGGGCGCGATACAGGGCCTTGGAGGTGGTCGGACCGAGGAACGGGCTGGAGACGATGTACACCGTGGCCATGGCCCAGTACGGGCGCGGCAGCTGCATCAGCAAGGCGATGTACAGGGCAATCATCGAGGCGGCGAAGGTTCGTACGCCGTAGAACCAGTCGCGGGCCGGGGGCACCGAGCTGAAGAAGCCGTTCATGCTGGCAGGCCCGCCTCTTCGAAGGCGCGGATCACCCGCAGGGTGGCTTCCAGGTCGGCCTGGTCGATGCCGGCGAGCACGTCGCGGCGCAAGCGCACCAGCTCGCCTTCGATCGACTCGGCAAGCACGCGCCCTGTCGGGGTCAGGCTCAGGGCCTTGGCCCGACGGTCCAGCGGGTCTTCGCTGCGACACACCAGGCCGGCCTTGCACAGCTGGTCGAGCAGGCGCACCAACGACGGGCTCTCGAGGCCTGCGGCCTGGGCCACGGCCACCTGATGCACGCCATCGCCAAGACGCACGATCATCAGTAGCGGCACGGCACAGGCTTCGGAAATGCCATAGCCGGTCAGGGCCCCCTGGCACAGGCGACGCCAATGCCGGGCGGCCACGACCATGCCGCTGCTGATTTTCAGGTGCAGTGCGTCGAGTGACATATGGGAACCGAAGATATTCATAGTTTGCTAACTATCAATATACGCCCTGCCCTCCCCCCTTCGTCAACCGGGGGCGACGGAGGGACAAGATGAAAGGTTGTTCATCAAGCCATGCGCGAACTTTGTAGGAGCGGCCTTGTGCCGCGAAAGGGCCGCGAAGCGGCCCCAGCGATTTCAGGTTAATGCGCGAACACGGGGCGCTTCGCACCCCTTTCGCGGCACAAGGCCGCGCCTACAGGGAACGCATCGCACCTTGCCTCACGGCTGGATCTGGTCTTCCAGCTTCATGGTCAACGCCAGTTTACTGCCCAGCTTGATGGCCTGGTCACGCCAGCCTAGGTAGCGCACCGCGTCGCGGCTGCTGAAGTACACCGCCAACTCCTCGGCGGCATGCATCACCCCGGTCGCCGCTGCCAGCTCCAGCCAGTACAACCCGGCCCGGGTCTCCGCCTCCACGTTCACACCGTGCAGCAAGCGATAGCCCACCTCGAAACGGCAGCGTTTCTCACCACGCTGGGCGCCACGCAGGAACCACTGGTAGGCCTCGAGCGGGTCGACCTGCCACACCTGGTCACCATCGCAGACCTCTTCCTCGTACAGGTCGCCCAAGGCCGCCGCGGCATGCACCATGCCGCGCTCGAAGGCATGCCGGTAGTACTCCGCCGCATTGGCGTAGCTGACCTGCACGCCCTTGCCGAAGTAGTGCTGCTGCCCCAGGTTGAACCAGGCCGCTGCATTGCCCTGCAAGGCCGCCATGCGCAGCAGGTGGCCAGCCAGCGAAGTGTCGCCGCGCCAGTACTTGCCATTGAGCCAGATCCAGCCCAGGTCATTGAGCGCCGCCACGTTGCCCAGCAGGGCCTGGCGACACAGGTCGTGGTACACCGCCTGCAAGTCGACTGCTTCATCCAGGCGATCGATCAGGCCGAAACGCTCCCCGGGCAGTGCCTGCTGGCTGGGCATGCCGACCCCGGCGAACAGCCGGTGACGCTGGCCCGGGCGCGCCGGCGCCGGGACGATCCGCTCGGGAAGCAGCCGGGCAAGCAGCGAATGGATATTGCTGGCGGCAGACATGTTCATCCTCATTGAACGACCCACAGCTCCAACCTCCACTGTGTTGAGGCGTGATTCTGCGCGATGGCACGACAAAACCTGTCGCGAACGATTCAAAGCCAGGCAACCAATTGCCGCTTCCTTGATCTGAGCAGGGCTGTGGCCAATTGCCATGCCCCGCCCGTGCCGCCATCCTATGCCGGCAAGCCTAGACAAGGACGTTTCCTTTTGCCGTTCGCCACCACCCGCGCCACCCTCAGCCGACAATGGGCGCTGCTGCGCCAGTTGCCCAGTCGCTCCCCCGGGATCACCAGTGCCGAACTGGTGTGGCGCCTGCGTGACGTGGGTTTCAGTGTCAGCAAGCGCACGGTCGAGCGTGACCTCAACGAGCTGTCGTTGATCTTCCCGCTGGAGCGCAACGACAAGAGCATTCCGTTTGGCTGGCACTGGTCGGCCACTGCCGGCAGCGAGTTGCGCGGCAATTTCGACCTGCACGGTTACCTGCGCGGCGACACGTTGCAGCCTGGGCAGGAGGACGGTATCGAGTTGCGGGCGTGGATCAGCGACCTGCTGGCGCGGCGCCTGCGCGAGGCACCGCTGACCGGCGACATGCAGCTGACGGCCCTGGAGCAGGGCCACAGGCTGCGCGCGACCGTGGCCGACGGTTGGTCGTTGCGCTGGTGGCTGCTGAGCCAGGGGGATGGGCTGGTGGTGGAGGCGCCGCAGGCGCTGCGCGAGGAGATCGCGCGTACCCTGGCCTCGGCGGCCGCGCAGTACCTGAAATAATCGCAGGCAAGCCCCGCCAAGGCTGGCGCCTGCGGACAAAGACCGGGCAATCCCCCTTAAGCCGTAGGCGCCAGCTTGCTGGCGAACCAGGCGACGCAGCGGCTGCCCCCTACGGCGGGGAACCTAATCCCCATCAGCGCTCGCGCAGCGCCTCGCTACGGGCCTTGATGATCGGCTTGAGCAGGTAACTCATGATGGTCTTCTTGCCGGTCATGATGTCCACCGTGGCGACCATCCCCGGGATGATCAGCAGCGGCTTCTCCTCGGTGCCCAGGTGGCTCTTCTCGGTGCGCAGCTTGATCACGTAGTAGGTGGTCTTCTTGTCCTCGTCGGTGATGGTGTCGGCACCGATCTGCTCGAGCTTGGCCTTGAGCCCGCCATAGATGGTGTAGTCGTAGGCGGTGAACTTGACCGTGGCTTCCTGGCCAGGGTGCAGGAAAGCGATGTCCTTGGGCAGGATCTTCGCCTCCACCACCAGGGTGTCGTCCAGCGGCACGATCTCGATGATGTCGCTGCCCGGCTGGATCACCCCGCCGATGGTGTTGACCAGCAACTGCTTGACGATGCCACGCACCGGCGAGGTGACCATGGTGCGGTGCACCCGGTCGTCCAGGGCCTTGCTGGTGGCGGTGGCCTTGTTCAACTCGGTCCGGGCCTCGTTGAGCTGGGTCAGCGCCTCGCTGCGGAACTTGCCGCGGGTCTCTTCGATCTTGCTTTGGACTTCCTTGATCGCCGCCTCGGCACGGGGAATGGCCAGGGCGGTGGAGTCCATCTGGCCACGGTTCTCGACCTCGGCGCGGCGCAGGCGCAGCACCTCGACCTGGGAGATCGCGCCCTGGGCCACCAGAGGCTCGGACATGGCGATTTCCTGGCGCAGCAGCTGCAGGCTGTTGGCGTACTGGGCGCGCTTGGAGTTGAACTCACGCAGTTCCTGCTGCTTCTGCACCAACTGCTGTTGCAGGCCACCGATCTCGTCCTGCAACTGCTGGCGTCGGCTCAGGTACAGCGACTGTTCGTTGGCCGCCTGGCTCGGCGCGGCCTTGCGCAGCTCCTCGTCGATCTGCAGCGGCTTGTCCTCGACCTCGGCGTTCAGGCGCTGCACGCGCAGGGCCATGGCCAGACGCGAGGCCTCGGTCTCGTCGACGTTGGAGGCGAAGCGGGTTTCATCCAGGCGCAGCAGCGGCTGGCCAACTTCGACGACCTCCCCTTCCTTGGCGAAGATCTCGGCGACGATCCCGCCCTCGAGGTTCTGGATTTTCTGCACCTTGGACGACGGGATCGCCTTGCCCTCGCCGCGTGTCACTTCGTCGATGGGCGCCACGCTGGCCCAGACGATCAGGAACAGGAAGAACGCGATCACGCCCCAGATGGTCAGGCGCACCACCCGTGGCGCGTCCTCGATCAGCGCCTTGTTGACCTCGGGCAGGGGCTGCCCGGCCAGCGACTCGGAGCCTTTGAAATAACGGCGCAGGCTGTCCTTGAAACGCCCCATATCCAGCTTATGCAACACTGATCTGCCCCTTCTTCAGCGCATCCATGACGGCGGCTTTCGGGCCATCCGCGACAATCTGTCCACGATCGATGACGATCAGCCGGTCCACCAGCGACAACAGCGAGGCGCGGTGGGTGACCAGCAACACGGTCTTGCCTTCGACAACCGCCGCCAGGCGCTGCTTGAGGCGCTCCTCGCCGGTGTTGTCCATGGCGCTGGTGGGTTCGTCGAGCAACAGGATCTGCGGGTTGAGCAACAGCGCCCGGCCCAGGGCGACGTTCTGCCGCTGGCCGCCGGAGAGGTTCTGGCCCCGCTCGCCAACCTGCAGCTCGTAGCCGTCGGGGTGCAGGCGGGCGAATTCGTGCACGCCGGCCAGCTCGGCGGCCTGCAGGATCAGCTCATCCTCGATGTAGCGAGCACCGCTGACCAGGTTGTCACGCAGGGTGCCGGCCAGCAGCTGGATGTCCTGGGGCACGTAGCCGATGTTGTGGCGCAGTTCGCTGACGTCGATCTGGCGAATGTCCACGCCATCGACCAGCAGCGAGCCGTTGTCCGGCTCGTACAAACCGACGATCAGCTTGGCCAGCGAACTCTTGCCC
This sequence comes from Pseudomonas sp. FG47, assembly GCF_057809115.1. NCBI lineage: Bacteria > Pseudomonadati > Pseudomonadota > Gammaproteobacteria > Pseudomonadales > Pseudomonadaceae > Pseudomonas > Pseudomonas sp. FG47. Next base: position 6,409 of record NZ_JBMDJI010000050.1, on the reverse strand, counting down.
GAGCCGCTGCGGCCGATGATGCCGACCTTCTCACCTGGGCGAATGCTCAGGTTGATGCCCTTGAGCGCCTGGTTCTGCTGGTTCGGGTAGGTGAACTCGACACCGCGGAACTCAATGGCGCCCTGCAGCACCTGACGGCTCAGCGGGCGTTCCTCGAAGTTGCGCTCCTGGGGCAGCTCCATCATCTGGTCGGTGGCGACCATGGTCACCTTGGCTTGCTGGTAGCGGGCCAGCAGGCCGTTCAGCGAGCCCAGCGGGCCGAGGGCGCGGCCGCTGAGCATGTAGCAGGCCACCAGGCCGCCCATGCTGAGGTTGCCGTCGATGATCAGGTACACGCCCACGCAGATCATCGCCACGCCGGCCAGTTGCTGGATCAACGCGGTGATGTTCATGGCCAGGCCCGACAGCACCTTGACCCGCAGCTCGAGGCGGCTGAGGGTGCCGAGGGTCTGCTCCCACATGTACTGGCGCTCGCTTTCGGCGTTGTTGACCTTGACCGCGTCCAGCCCGGCGAGGGTTTCGATCAGGCTCGACTGGCGCTCGGAGGCCAGCGCCATGGTGCGTTCCATGGTCGCCATCAACGGTTTCTGCAGGGCATAGCCGATACCCAGGGCCAATGGGAAGGCCAAAATCGGGATCCACACCAGGTGCCCGCCGATAATGGCGATGACCATGAGGATCAGGAAGGTGAACGGCAGGTCGATCAGGCTGGTCAGGGTCAGCGAGGCGAGGAAGTCGCGCAGGCCCTGGAACTCGTGGATGTTCTGGGCGAAGCTGCCGACCCGCGCCGGGCGGTACTTCATGGCCATGCCGACGATGCGCTCGAACAGCGTCGCCGAGATGATCAGGTCGGTCTTCTTGCCGGCCAGGTCCAGGCACAGGCTGCGCAGGCCCTTGAGGATCAGGTCGAAGACGTAGGCGCCGGCGATGCCGACCGCCAGCACCCACAGGGTCGAGGTGGCCTGGTTGGGCACCACGCGGTCGTACACGTTCATCACGAACAGCGGCGCGGCCAGGGCGATCAGGTTGATCACCAGACTGGCGGCGATGGCATCGATGTACAGCCACTTGCTGCGCAGCAGGGTGTCACGGAACCACGAGCGCGCCCGTGGAATCAGGTTGCCGTGGTTGACGTCGAACTTGTGCTGCGGCTGGGCGAAGAACACCTTGCCGCTATAGTCGCCCTGCAAGGCTTCGCGGGTCACCAGCACCTCGCCGCCGTCGCTTTCGCTGAGCAGCAGGCGCGCGGTGTCGTCGTTCTCCCAGCCCAGCAGGACGGCGCAGCGGCCTTCCTTGAGCAGCAGCATGGCCGGCATGGCGATGCCCGGGATCTGCTCCAGCTTGCGCTGCAGCAACCGCCCCTGCAGCCCGGCGCGAGCGGCGGCACGGGGTAGCAGCTCGGCGGTCAGGCGCTGGGAGGGCAAGGGTAGCCCTGTGGTCAGCATGGCCCGGCTGGCGGGCTTCTGATGCAGGACACACAGGGTCAGCAGACTGTCCAGCAGCGGGTCGTCATGCTGACTGCGTGGATCGTGGCTGAGTTGGACTCGACTGACTTCGGATTCCACGCGGCGCTCTCTTCATCCTTGCGGGGTTGGTTCAAGGCGCCTTTCAGTTCATGCCTGGCAGGTTCACCTTGGGTTTTAGGTCGTTCTGCACAACGGCGGCCATCGGGGCTACGACACCCTGGCTCTTGAGCAGTTGGCCAATGGTCGCCTTGATTCGGTACTGAGTAAACATTTGCGTGTTCTTCACCTCTACCAGACGACGCTGGGCAGTGAAGGTTTCATTCTCGCTGTCGAGCAGATCGAGCAGGGTTCGCTCGCCCAGGCTGAACTGCTGCTGGTAGGCGCTGCGCACGCGGTTGCTGTGATCGACGTACTGCTGGGCGATCGGCACCTGGGCGTTGGCGTTGTCCAGAGCATTCCATGCCAAGCCTAACTCCTCATTGAGCTGGCGCAAGGCGTTGTTGCGAATATCCAGGGCTTGGTTGGCCAGGTACGACTTCGACTCGAGGTCGGCCTTGTTGCTGCCGCCGGCGTACAGGTTGAAGTTCATGCGCAGCATGGCCTGCCACTCGTTGTTGTGGCCGACGGCGCCGTCGAGGTTGTTGTCGGCGGTACGGCCGAGCTCGGCGTCGAAGCGCGGGTAGAAGGTGGACTTGGCCGCGTCGTACTGTTTCTCGGCGGCGGCGATGTCCGACTCGGCCGAACGCAGTATCGGGCTGAACTCGATCAGTTGGTGACGCGCTTCGTCGAGGGTCGCCGGCAGCAGGTCGACAAATGGCGCAGGCGTGCTTAACTCGTCCGGCATTTGCCCGACGACGCTGAGGTAGTTGGTGTTGGCGTCGGCCAGGTTGGTCTGCTCGGTGATCAGGTTGTTGCGTGCCTGGGCCTGGCGCGCTTCGGCCTGGTCGAGGTCGGCCATGCGCCCCACCCCGCGGCTGGTACGCAGCTTGATCTGGTCGAGGATGCGATCATGGTTGCGCAGGTTGTCTTCGGCCAGGCGCACCATCTCGCGACGGGCCAGCACATCCAGGTAGACCTGGGCAACGGTCAGCGCGGTGCGCTCGGAGGTACCCAGCAGCGAATAGGCGCGGGCATTGACGGTGGCTTGTTGACGCCCGACTTCGCTGGAGGTGGCAAAACCGTCAAAAACCATTTGCCGCAGGCGAATGGCCGACTCGCCACGGGTGAGCGTTTCCCAGCGATTGCGGGTGCTGGGGCTGTCGGTGCCTTCCCGACCGTAACCGGCTGTCACATCGACCCGCGGCAAATAGCCGCCCTGGGCAGCACGCAATTGGTAATCCGCAGCCGTGCGGGCGTTCACCCCGGCCTGGATTTCCGGGTGCACCTCGAGGGCTTTTTGCATGGCTTCGGGCAAGGATTGTGCTTGAACGAATGTGGCGGCGAGAGCGAAAGGAAGAGCGGTGAACAGTGACGCACGCATGTTTGCTGGTTCCCGAGAGAGCTGTTGTCCTAAATCACAGCCGAAGCTGTCCCTGCCTTGGAAAATGGCAAGCCCTGATCCTGTGGGTAGGAAACTTCCGAATAGGCAGTGCGATTAATACGAAAGAGAGGGCTGTGGCTGGCCAAATATCAATGTGACATTACCTCGACGATTGTTTAGGATGGCAGCCAGAAGGTCAATAGTTTGGCATAAACTTAATAGCCATAAATTATAGACGTAAAATTGACGCAAATCAGCGTCAAAAACATTATTGAAACATTCCATCAGTCGCCGCCTCACGCGCGAGCAGGCATGGAAGCCAACTGAACGGGTAGTCCGGAGAGTCCAATGAGCACTGTTGTTGCCATCGTCAAAAGCATTGTTGGCCAAGTCATCGCAGTTTCCCCAGAAGGCATCCGGCGCGTACTCATCGAAGGCGACCGCCTGTTCGCCGGCGAGCAGGTAGATACCGGCGCCGGTGGCGCGGTGTCCTTGGAGTTGGCCGACGGCCGCGTGCTCGACCTGGGCCGCGACACCCAATGGAGTGCCGACACCCCCGACAGCAGCACCGACCTGAGCCAGGCCAGCGCCCAGGCGGCGCCTTCGGTCGAAGAGCTGCAGCAGGCCATCGCCGCTGGCGTCGACCCCACCACCGAACTGGAAGCCACCGCCGCGGGCCCATCCGCCGCGGGCGGCGGTGCGGCGGGTGGCGGCCACAGTTTCGTGATGCTGCAGGAGACCGCCGGCGTGGTCGACCCGAGCATTGGCTTCCCGACCGGTCCGATCGGTTTCGGCAACGGCCAGGGCAGCGAAGAAGTGGGCGGGCTGGACGCCAGCGGCACCAATACCACCAGCAATGCCCCCAGCGTCACCGGCCTGACCCTGAACGCCACCCCCACGATCACCGAGGCGGGTGGCGTGATCGTCTATACCGCCACCGTCGGCCAGCCACCGCTGAGCAACCTGACCGTCACCTTGTCCAACGGCGCGGTGATCGTCATTCCAGCGGGCCAGACCACCGGTAGCGTTAACGTCACCATTGCCCCGAACGACACACCCTATATCGACGGCGGCCAGATCTCCGCCAACATCACCGGCACCACGGGCGGCAACGGCCTGGTCATCACGCCGAACACCACCCCGGCAGTGACCCAGGTCACCGACACCATCGACACCACCACCGCCACCCTGACCGCGACCCCGAGCGTCACCGAAGGCGGCGTGATCACCTACACCGTGACCCTGACCAACCCGGCGCAGACCCCGGTGACCGTCACCCTGTCCAATGGCCAGACCGTCACCATCGAAGCCGGCAAGTCGTCGGGCAGTGTCGATTTCCAGACCCCGCCCAACGATGTCTACAACAATGGCAGCACCGTCAGCACCACGATCACGGGGGCAACGGGCGGCAACTTCGAGAATCTGGTGGCGAACCCGACGCCAGCGCAAACCGTCATCAGCGACTCGGTGGACACCACCAGCGCCACCCTGACCGCCACCCCGAGCGTCACTGAAGGCGGCGTGATCACCTACACCGTGACCCTGAGCAATCCGGCCCAGACCGAGGTGACCGTCACCCTGTCCAACGGCCAGACCGTCACCGTCAAGGCCGGCGAAAGCACCGGCAGTGTAGAGTTCCAGACCCCAGCCAACGACGTGTTCGTCAATGGCAGCACCGTCAGCACCACCATTACCGGCGCCACGGGCGGCAACTTCGAGAGCCTGGTGCCGAACAAGACGCCAGCCCAGACCGAAATCAAGGACAGCATCGATACCGTGACGGTCAATATCGCCAGCAACGGCGATGTGAGCGAAGCACAACAGCCGACCTTCACCGTGTCGGTTAGCCAGAAGCTCGACCACGACCTGACCGTTACCCTGTCCAACGGTGACAAGGTGGTGATCAAGGCTGGCCAGACCGAAGCGACCTACAGCCTGCCGGCCCAGGGCGACGACGTGTTCAAGGACGGGGGTTCCGTGACCCTTGGCGTGACCGATGCCAGCGTCTCGGGCAAGACCTTCGAACACCTGGAGCTGGGTGGCGATGCCACCGTGCAGATCACTGACACCATCAGTGAAGTGGTTGCAACCCTGACGGCGGACAAGACCACCGTCTCCGAGGGTGGCCAGATCACCTACACCGTGACTCTGACCAACGGCCAAGGTTTGTCGGTCGTCGGCCACAATGGCCTGACTTTCACCTTGAGCGATGGCACCAAAGTCACCATCCCCGCTGGCAGCGCCACCGGTACCATTACCGTCAATGCGCCTGATGATGTGTTCGTCGGCGGTCAACCGACCATCGTCAACAAACTGGAAGGTGTCACTGGCGCGGATAACTTCGAAAAACTCACCCTCGGCAAAGAGGAAGTGAAGACCGAAGTCACCGACGAGCCAGGCACCGGCACCCCAGGCACCGACAACCAGGGCGACAAAGTCTCGGTCACTATCGTCAGCAAAGGCGATGTCACCGAAGACCAACAGCCGGCCTTCACCGTCAAAGTCAGCCAGAAACTGGATCACGACCTGACCGTCACCCTGTCCAATGGCGACAAGGTGGTGATCAAGGCTGGTGAAACCGAAACCGAGTACAAGGCCAAAGCCCAGGGCGATGACGTCTTCAAGGACGGCGACACCCTGACTGTCGGCATTACCGATGCTGTAGTGGATGGCAAGACCTTCGAGAATCTGGAACTGGGCGGCGACGCCAGCGTGCAGATCACCGACACCATCAGCGAAGTGGTCGCGACTCTGACCGCTGACAAGACTACCGTCAGCGAAGGCGGCCAAATCACCTACACCGTCACCTTGACCAACGGCCAAGGCCTGTCGGTGACCGGTCACAACGGCCTGACCTTCACCCTGACCGATGGCACCAAAGTGGCCATTCCGGCAGGTAGCGCCTCTGGCACCATCACCATCAATGCGCCTGATGATGTGTTCGTCGGCGGCCAGCCGACCATCGTCAACAAGCTGGAAGGCGTGACCGGTGCAGATAACTTCGAGAAGTTGACCCTCGGCAAAGACGAAGTCAAAACCGAGGTCACCGACGAGCCAGGCACTGGCACCCCAGGTGCCGGTAACGAAGGTGACAAGGTCACCGTGACCATCGTCAGCAAAGGCGATGTCACTGAAGACCAGCAGCCGGCCTTCACCGTCAAAGTGAGCCAGAAACTGGATCACGACCTGACCGTCACCCTGTCCAACGGCGACAAGGTGGTGATCAAGGCTGGCGAAACCGAGACCGAGTACAAGGCCAAAGCCCAGGGCGATGACGTCTTCAAGGACGGCGATACCCTGACTGTCGGCATCACCGATGCCGCTGTCGATGGCAAGACCTTCGAAAACCTGGAGCTCGGCGGCAACGCCAGCGTCCAGATCACCGACACCATCAGTGAAGTCGTCGCGACCCTGACCGCGGACAAGACCACTGTCGCTGAGGGTGGCCAGATCACCTACACCG